>JBAXXZ010000414.1:0-2648 GCA_037127575.1 Bacteroidota bacterium
GTAACAATACTTTAAACTATATTAAATGGCCGCCATTAAAAGGTTGATGTCCTTAAATGGTAAGTGAAAAGCTTCACCCAAATATTGGTTGGTTAAAATGCCATTGTAAATATATACCCCGTTTCTTAATCCGGCATCCTTTCTCACAATACCGTCGAATCCTCCTTCATCACCCATATTCAAGATCACTTGAGAAAAAATATTACTCAAAGCATATGATGCAGTACGCGCAACACGACTATTGATATTTGGAACACAGTAATGAATTACACCATGTTTTCTGAAAACAGGATTTGTGTGATTGGTTACCTCTGAAGTTTCAAACACACCTCCTTGATCAATACTTACATCGATAATCACCGAGCCGTTTTTCATTTCACTCACCATGCTTTCGGTAACTACGCAAGGTGTGCGTCCACGGCTGGCACGCAAGGCACCAATGGCAACATCGGCAGTTTTTAAATGTTTTTCCAATACTTTCGGCACAATTACCGATGTAAAAACCCTACTACCCAATTGGCCTTGTAAGCGTCGCAGTTTAGAGGTAGAATTATCAAATATTTTTACTGTTGCACCCAAACCAATGGCTGCGCGTGCAGCAAATTCACCAACAGTACCGGCCCCGATAATAATAACTTCGGTTGGTGAAATACCGCTAATACCACCCAAGATTGAACCAACACCATTGTTGACATTGCTTAATAATTCTGCTGCAATTGAAATACTTGTACCGCCCGCTATTTCACCCATTGCTCTGATTACAGGAAAAATTCCAACCTCATCAAGAATTAAATCAAATGCCACGCAATTTAATTTTTTGGAGGTTAATTTTTTTAGAAAATCTTGTGGTTGTACGCTCAATTGCAAGGCAGATAACAAAGTTTGTTTCGGTTGCATCAATTCAATTTCATCTAAAGTAGGCGGCGCAATTTTTATGATAATATCTGCTTTAAAAACATCTTGTGGTGAAATTACAATTTCAGCGCCTGCTTCACTATAATCTGAATCTTCAAAACTAGCGGCTTTACCTGCACCTGCTTGTACAACAACCCGGTGACCGTTATTCACTAAAAGCGCCACGGAGTCAGGTACCAAGGGCACACGGTTCTCTTGAAATGCAATTTCTTTGGGAATGCCAATGTACAATTTGCCTTTTTTGCGTGCCACCTCTAACATTTCCTCCTGAGGAGCAAATCCTGCTTTTGTTAAAGAAAATAAAACATCTTTCGTCATTACCATGGTCAATTCGTATTAAATTAATAAGTGGGGCCTTTGTATCTTGGAGCATTACAATCGTCAATTCGTCTTTTACGAGGGCGATACACAACACCTACGCGCAATTCCAAGGTTCGGTTGCGAATGGATGTGTTCCCACTCTTATAAGCAATGATATCGGGATTTAAATGGTATTCGCTAAACAAACTGTAATTTTTGTATACAGGATACTCGTACCCCAATGCCAAATCGGCGCTAAACCAAAATGTACTTAAATTGCTAACCGGTGCAAAAACAGAAACTGATCTTTGAAATAAATATTGCAATCGTATTCCTGGCATGATATACCAATACGCTACCCCCAAAGGATTGTAAAACTTAATGTAATTATTCCATTCAAAGTAAGTGTATTTATTGACACTTGTACCCGATCCTCTTTGTCCTGTATATGGTACTGTTAAGGGCACTTCTTTTGCACCTTGATTGATGTACTCTAATTCCGTTTGCCAACGCACCTTCTCATTACGCGATAATTCAAGAAAAGCACCTGCGCCCCAATTAAAAAATTCTTGCGAAAAATGCGTTTGCGGATTAAAATATTCAGGATGCTTGTAAGCTGTATCTTCAGGCTTTTTTCCCGTATCGCTATTGATGTAATGATGTGCCGATTGTGTCATTGAACCAAATACACCGGCTCCCTTAAACAATGACTGACCAATGTATGCATTGATATAAAAAACGAAACTGCTAATGGTGATTATTTTCCTCATGCGCTCATGGCTTCTGAAGTTGAACTTATTTTTTTGATTAACCCTTGCAATACTTTACCTGGACCTACTTCCAAAAAACTAGAAGCGCCATCATGCACCATGTTCTGAATGCTCTGCGTCCATTTTACCGGGGCAGTTAATTGCATAATCAAGTTGTTTTTAATTTCGTTAGGATTTGACACTGCTTGCGCTGTGGCGTTTTGATAAACCGAACAAATAGGTTCGTTGAAATGCGTATCGTGTATTGCTTTTTCAAGTTCAACACGCGCCGGCTCCATTAAAGGTGAATGAAAGGCCCCACCTACAGGCAATACCAAGGCACGCTTGGCACCTGCCGCTTTTAATTTTTCACAAGCAATATTAATGCCATCGATACTACCTGAAATTACCAACTGACCAGGGCAATTATAATTAGCAGCAACCACAGTATGACCTTGGGCAGTAATTTCTGCACAAATTGTTTCCACTATTTGATCATCAAGATTCAGAATGGCCGCCATAGTACCCGGGTTTAACTCACAAGCTTTTTGCATGGCCAAGGCCCTTTGATAAACCAATTTTAGCGCGTCTTCAAAACTTAAAGTTTTATTGGCAACCAAAGCTGAAAACTCCCCCAATGAATGGCCGGCCACCTTGTTAGGCTGAAATGCATCACCAATAGTT
>JBAXXZ010000415.1:0-2647 GCA_037127575.1 Bacteroidota bacterium
TTTTTTTGCCAAACATACTTGTCATTGCCTTCAAATGTATAACCATCTTCTGCTTTTAAATTCACTTGTCCGCCCGGCCACCAATACAATTCGTTTAAACTTGGCTGACGGTAAATTTTGGCCACATTGGCTTGTAAATGCAGTTGTTTAAATAATTTGTAATCAAATGAAACACTGCCTGTAATTGGTTTTGCCCCTGTGTTAAAGGCTTCGGCACGCAAAGCCAAATTGATTTTTAAGTCGTTATGAAAAAACAACAATTGGTCACCCATTAACAGTGCTACCTTTTCGAGCGAATGTTGATTATTATAATTGTTTGTTTGCGCAAAATAACCCGTGTAGTTTAAACCAAGTTGCCAAGTTTGATTTTTGTAATGGTAATAATTTTGTGATTCAATAACAGAGGTATTCACCAAATTTTTCGAAAATACGGCAGCTACACTGTCATTGTAATTTAAAACATCTTGCAGAAAAGCAAACTTAACATTGGCACTGTAATTTTTTTTGAAGTATGCCCAATCCAATACGGCCCTATTGGCCTTATCGTATTGCATGGCGAGCGAGGGCAAACTTTTGTATGAAGGCAATTTTCTTTGGTTGTTGTTCATCCAATAATTAAACGACAGCATTTGCCGCTCATTAATTTTCCATTTAAAATCCTGCAAAAAACCGCCCATGGTATAATTGGCATGGTTTAATTTTTGAGTGATGCCCTCCTCATTTTGATACGCGTAATTGTTCACCGAATTGATGTGGTAGAGTTTGCTCACACTCAGTATTTTTTTGCCGCTGAATGTTTGAGAAAAACCTTGTTGATTTAAACCAAAGCTTCCTCCACCAAGCATCAAATTACTTTGCGAACCGCTATTCCAAGGTAAATCATTGTCTAAATCAATACTGCCCGCCACTGCCCCGCTGCCCCACAAAGCCGATGAACCGCCGTATTCTACTTTCACGTTATTGAATAAAAATGCGGGAATCAAAGATAAATCGGCCTGACCCAACATGGCATTTTGAATGTTAATGCCTTTCCACATCAATGCGCTTTGATTGGCACTGCCGCCTCTGATGCCGCTGCTGGCACTTGCGCCTAAACCATATGATTTAATAAATACTTGGCTGTTGCCGGCCAATAAATCCGACAAGGCCGAAAAACGGTATTGTTGTAAAATGCCCGAATCAAGTACCTGCAATTTTTTTCCAATTTCGCTGATTTTGTATTTTTCAGTGCGCACCTCCACCAATTCGAGTTGAAGCGGCTCTTGAGCATAAAGCCAATGTGGGGCTTGCAGCACAAACAAAAACAAACAGCATACAAACACATGTGGATAAGCCACCTGCCTATGTAAAAATTGTACCAAGGTATTAAACAACAAATGCGCTGTAGCCTTTCATCCCGAAAGCATCCAACTGTAATTGACTTGGCAGGTCTTCTGACTCATCCTGTTCTTAGCGCCTTCCCATTTATCAATTATAAACAGTGGCAATGATTGCTAAGAAAAATCGGACTCACAGCAGCGGGAACTGTTAGCGAATTACACGCTATTCCCTTTTCATCTTTTTTTCTTAAAGAACCAAATCAAGAACAAATGTAAAAATAAATCCCTGAAATGAATTTAAATTTTTTTCTTTGTGGCGATGAAAGACGAGGCTTTAAAAAAGGAATTAATCGGGTATCTCAAGGGATTTATGTCGGACCGCCGTGTACAGCGCTTCGACGAGGTAATTGCCATGCGCAGCGACTATTTGCGAATAGTTTTAGAAAACGTGTACCAGGCACACAATGCCAGTGCGGTGGTAAGAAGTTGTGATTGTTTCGGTATTCAAAATATACACTTTATTGAAAACAGAAACCAAATGAAAATTAGCGACGATGTAGCCATGGGCAGCAGCAATTGGTTATCGATTCACAAACACAAAGAAAAAGAAAACAATACCAAAGACACCTTACAACTGCTTAAAGACAAGGGTTATAAAATATTTGCCACCACCCCGCACAAGGATGATTTTACGCCCGAAACCATGCCCATTGATCAAAAGATTGCTTTGGTTTTTGGCACCGAAATTGAAGGCATCTCACAAGATGTTTACGACATGGCCGATGGTTTTGTGCGCATCCCCATGTTTGGCTTCACCGAAAGTTTTAACATCAGCGTCAGTGCCGCCATTTGTATGTATGCCCTGAGTTCAAGAATTCGCCAAAATATTCCTAATCATTTATTGTCGGAAGAAGAAAAAACGGATATTTATTTTGATTGGTTAAAATCAAGTGTTGAAAAAAGTGGGGCTTTGATTGAAAATTATTTAAAGAATAAATAGATATTTTCTTGAATATTTTTTGCTTTAGGAATTATTGATATCTTTACAAAGGTACTCAAGGTCAATCCAATTCTGTCTAATTTTTTTTTAAAACAGGTAACGCCATGAAAAAACTGGTCTCTTTCATTTTTTTATTCGTCATTCATCAAGGGATAAGCTTCTCACAAAAAGAAACAAGGCCCTTCATCCTTACAAAAAGTGAATTTTCATACCTTGAAGAAAACAACCAATTAGTTAATGAAGCTTTTGAAAATGCTTTTGGTGAAGCCAAGGATAACAACAATTACAAATTAGACATAGTGCAAATTGATGTTTCGAATATTAAGAT
>JBAXXZ010000416.1:0-2630 GCA_037127575.1 Bacteroidota bacterium
CAATAGAAAGGTGATCAACATTGTTCGGAATCCTAATTTTATTTGTTGTTCTGCACTAACGCCAATGCCACTGATGTATAGGCCAATTCCTAAACAAGCGAAAACATAAACCAAACCTAAAATGAAATAAATTGATGTGCCCATGTTGTAGTTTTTTGTGGTTAATTTTTAAGTATTATTTTTTAAAGACCATTGTATTAATTTGTAGGCGATGCCAAAAAGTGATATGGTGATAATGGTTCCGCCCAAGCCCAAAGCAATAAAGTAGGGTTTTAAACTTGCCATCATTTCGCCGTAAGAACTTTGAGGTGTGCTCAGTTGCCATAGTCCTTTTTTTATCCCTGCCAAATTCAAAGAAGCCCATAAAATAAAAATACCAATTTGTAATAACCAAAATTGAATGTTTAAAAATTTAGCACCAAACAATGATATTTTTTTTGGGGCAATAAATTCGAAACAACAAGCCAAGATAATCATGCTGTTAATGCCAATTGTAGTTCCCATTGCATGCGCTACTGTTATGTGCGTGCCATGCGTATAAATATTGATAGCAGGTATCGACATTAGCAAGGCTTGGGTTAAATTTATTAATACCCAAACATCGGCCATCATTAGGAAACGGAAAGGGAAGTAGTGATAATTTTTTTGTAAGGTATTGATACTTTTTTTCCAGTCGTAAAATATTTTTATAAAGAAAATCCATTCGGTCATACTTACTGCATAACCCACATAGCGCACATAGTTAGCAGTGGGCAAAGTATATACATGGTGTCCCCAATTAAACATCAGGTTGATTAAACCGAGAAAAAATGCTGCAAACGCCAATTTACTTTTACCGACATCTTGTTTGCCCTCAATTTTATCCATTAAGTAAAAAGCTGTCCCGTATAAAATTTGATTCCATGCTCCAACCAATGAACCGCTTGCTTTCCATTGAATGGTCATATCAGTAATAAAGTGACTTCTGAAATACGGAAAAACCCACAAGTAACTTTCGAGGAAAATAAATAAGAAAAAAACGATGCCGGTTAACCACATCCATATATACACCGGCCAATTTTTTATTTTTTTGACAATCACAATAAAGTTGATTAGAAACAGCACCCAAGCAAAAACAATTGGAAGCGACCAAATGGGGTTAAATTCCCAATATTCACGACCACCATATTGTTTTGAGAAATACGAAAAATAAATACCTAGCAGGGCGAAGATCCATAATAAAATTTGAGCAGAGCTCCGCATATTAACGATTGGCTTACCTGTTATTGCTTGAAGTGCACTATAAACACAGCCGCTAGCGCCAAGTATTATCCAAAATAGTGCGGAACTTACGTGTAAGGGTCTTAATCCACTAAAACCAAAGCTGTCTTTTAAAAAATCAGGAATCAAATACACAACAGCTGCGAGTACTCCAAAAACTAAGGCTAGCACTAATAAGATTAATGCAAGCACTAAAAATTGTTGACCACTATTGTTTTTTAATTTGTTCATTGATGTTGGATCATACCAAAGGCATTGGTGTTAAACTTTCTTGGATCAGCAACACCACTGGCGTTTGTTGATTTAAGAAATTCAAATAAATCATTTAATTCATTTTCCGGAATTTGAAATGGAGGCATTTGTTTTATGCCTGATGAAATGATCGCACGGATGTAACTTTCTCCTTTTTCGGGATTCGAAATGGTGTTTGTTAAATCAGGCCCAAGATATCCGCCCAAGCCAAAAAGCTGATGGCAACTTTGACAATTGTATTTTTGCCATATAAGTCTACCATCAGCAGCTTTTTGTTTATTGAATCCTATCGCTTCCTTTTCCGAAAGTGGTTGTATATAAATACTATATGAATAGGCAAGAAATAATGCACTTAAAAAAATAAATACAGAAGTAACGCCAACTTTCATAAAGTTTATAATTTTTCAAATTTAGCTTGAAAAAATCGCAAGTACTTAGGTTCGTAAACCATTTTTAGTCCTTTAATAGAATTACGTCGCTCATACACAGATGCAACAGATTCAGCAATAACATCCATATGGGCCTGGGTGTAAACTCTGCGAGGCATTGTAAAACGAACCAATTCTAATTTTGGATAATAATTTTCACCATTGGCTTTACGGCCGGCAGAAACAATACCGCGTTCCATTGTTCTTACACCCGAGTCAATGTATACTTCGGCTGCCAATGTTTGTGCGGGAAATTGATCCTGGCTTAAGTGTGGTAAGAATTTTTTTGCGTCAACAAATATTCCATGACCACCTATGGGTAGAACAATTGGCACATTGTATTCCATCATTTTATGGCCCAAATATTCAACTTGACCAATTCTGGCATGTTGGTGATTATCATCCAAACTTTCAGCAATACCTATTGCAATGGCTTCCATGTCTCTGCCTGCCAAGCCGCCGTATGTGTGTAATCCTTCATACACCACCACCATGTTACGTGCTTCTTCAAAAACATCCCATTCATTGGTTGCCATAAAGCCGCCGATGTTTACCAAGGCATCTTTTTTTGCACTCATGGTTGCGCCATCAGTTAATGAGCATATTTCTTTCACAATTTCTTTGATACTTTTTTTAGCATAGCCTTTTTCTCGTTGTTGAATGAAGTAGGCGTTTTCGGCAACCCTGGTC
>JBAXXZ010000417.1:0-2629 GCA_037127575.1 Bacteroidota bacterium
TGCAACTGATTTTGGTTGTACGGTGGGCAATCCTGCCAATTGGATCAATGCCAATACCAAACCCGAAGATGGGATGGTGGTAATGGGTTCTGAGCCTGAATTGTATTTTTACACCAAGAAAAAATGTCCTTCGCGTCACGCTTATTTTGCGGCAATTGTTGACAATGTGCCTGAGCACAAACAATGGCAACGTGAGTTTGTGAGTGATGTAGAAAAAGCCAAGCCTAAGTATTTTATTTTCTTCAACCATCAAATTTCTTTGTTTGTTCAACCCAACACCGATCAATATGTGTTTGAATGGTACAATAAATACATCACCGAAAATTATAACCTCATTGGTTTAGTAGATATGGTGGATGGGTATACCAGTACTTACGTTTGGCGTGAGCAACTCAATACCTATAAACCTCAGGCGCAAAACCGCGTGTATATTTATGAAAGAAAAAGTTAGTGAAAACGACTTAAAGCATCCGTTTAAAGGGGGGCATTTTTCAATTTACTTTTGATTGTCTCCAAATTTTGTTTTATAATTTCATCACCTTTTTCGTTTATATGATGTGCAAGATTGATTGCATCATCTTTAATTAATACGTCGAGGCTTATGCCTATTAAGTCTGCAATTTTTGAGGCATGCATAAAACTCAAACCAATTTCATTCCTTTCAATTTTATGATAATTGTTCTCACTCATTTCTAAAAAAGTGGCGAACTCTTTTACTGAAATTTTATATATCGTTCTGATATACTTTAGATTATTGCCGACAGTAATTTTGGATTTATTAATCATACTTGGGTTTTTTTAATCTGAATGAGATTATAATAATCATGAAACGATTATTATAATCTCTAAAAGATTTTATGTTAAACAAAGTTAGAAATAGTTTTGACATAACAAAAGTCTAACCTATGAAAACAAAAAAAATTAAAGTAAGTATCGCATTAACTTTACTGTTATTGCTAACAATTACACTAGCCATGTGTAAAAAAGATAAACAACAACAAGTACCCGACAACCTTAATAAGTCGAGTACCGGAGCTTCAAGCACTTCTGAAAAGAATCTAGTCCCCGTAAAAAGCCCTCAATTAAACCTCAGTTCCAAGCAAATCTTGGATAAGATAAAGGCTTTTAAAACTGGTGCTGATAAATCGATTAAAGGCAGAAACATTACGGAGCTAGAAAATATGCAATTAGAAGAAGCACAGTTTTTAATGGAGGCCTCCTTAAATTATGATTTTGATGACTTGCCTACTGATTTGATGGTACCGGTATATGATGTAACAGAATATGGTTTTACATTCAATCAAAATAACAGCGAAATTACAGGTGAAGATGTAAATGCTTTGTATAACACTATAAACGAGTATTGTGCTGGCTTGGTTGACTCACCAACAATTATTGCGGCCATTGATGTTCAATTTTACATTTATGACCCTGGTACCAATGAAGGCATTATAAAAGTAACCGCCCTAAAATTACAAGCCAGTGGCTCTGGCTGCAATTACACAAGCGCTTTTAATACAGGTATTACAGATTACCGTTTAACCGCAGCGGGCGTAATTACAAGCAATTTGGGTTTAAGTTGTACATTTCCTAATAACTCCAGTTCACTTGAAGCAGATTATAAATTTGAAGGTAGGATAAATTGCCAAGCCTACAATGTTACAGGCGGCTGTGGCAGCGGTGGCTCTTATTTTCCGGTTGTAAATCCGTTTGCTCTATCTGCACAAAATAATCCATCAGAGCTTCCTTGGATAACAATTCAACCAAGAGCTAATTTCTGCAGTGGAGTCAATGTAAGTAGTATCAATAATTTTGATGGTAGTCAAATGAATACCTATTTATCAAATTTTCATACATATATAACAAACAATATACCTAGCGGAGAATTGTTAGTAGGCAATTCTGTACATATTATCACGGATTTTAATTTTCCAACTTCCAACTCCCCACATAATTGCAATTATTATTGGAAATCAACATGGTTAACCGGTATTTTGCAATGTCGCTCATCTGACCCCGGTTAATTTTAATTTTGTAAATTTGATAAGCAGTCCCTATAAAAAAGGGACTGCTTAATAATTATAAAACAAATGAAAAAAATAATTATTACTTCTCTATTTTTGTTCAGTTTGACTTTTGTAAAGGCCCAGTACTTTGGCTTTAGCAATTCTGATAAAAATTTCTATTCTGTAGCCTTACCTTATCCGGCAGATGGCAATTACAGAGTAATGGTCTATGATTTGTCGTTCCCAGCAACACCTACTTTCGTTCCATGTATCAAAGTTTACAACCAAGCACATCAACTTATTCAAACAAAACAATTATTGAAAGGCATTAGTCTCTTTGAAGAACCACCCTTAAAAGTCGGCACTAAACTGTTATGGCCTTGTTCGTATTGGGATACCACATCAATCATTAATCCGCAATTTCAATTGTCGGTGTTAGAATTGGATACATTATATAATGTAATTAATTTGCATCGTTTCGGCAAGAATACAATTTATGTTTATGCAAGTGGATTTAACCCTCAATATTCTCCATCTGGTTTGATTAGATTTAATAACGGTTACATTTTTGGGGGTATTGGTTTAGACACAATAAATAATAATATTTATGCTATGTCTACACT
>JBAXXZ010000418.1:0-2629 GCA_037127575.1 Bacteroidota bacterium
AAAAGTGCCACTAGCAGAAATAAAAGAGAACAAACAAGAACTCTTAACTAGCCTTCAAAATAATTCAATCAGCACATTACCCGACACATCGAAGGCAAAGGCAGTGGCAGAAGAAATTATCACACCAACAGTATTGCCAAGTGCCACTACATTTTTGTTTTTGGAATTGGGTGCAGGATACAATTTGGGATATCAAAATCCGAGCGTAAAAGATGGTAACGGTTTTAATCCGCATTTTGGATTACAATTATTGTCGGCAATTAATAAAAATTATTCTTTCTCATTCGGCATTCAGTATCAATCACTGGGGCATTTAAATTATAGTCGCCACATTTCAAAAGTAACACGGTATGGTTTGGGTGAAGACAGTTATGTGACTGTGATTACACCAAGTACTGCACACTATTTGTATTTGCCGCTTCGTTTTAATTATCAAATGAAAGAAAAGAATGTTTTTTCTTTGGGTTGTAACATTGGTTATTTGATGAATGTAAGCAGTAAGGTGGAAACCTACAATGAACATTTTAATTATGTTGACAATTATAAAACATACTATACCGGCGGTTACACCGAAGGCTTTGCCATGTTTGAATCACAACTGGCTTTGGCATACCGTCGCAAGTTGTACCGTGATATTTGGTTGCGTTCGGAACTGTATATCGGCTTAACTGATATGAAGAACAATACCTTTTTTAATTCTACTGTTTTTGAACGAAACAGTGGCATTAAAGTTAGTTTGATGTATCAATTATTTAAAAAATAAGACCATGAAAAGAATCTTAATATTTCTTGTTGTCTTGATTGTACTTGGCTGGGGCTGTGGAAAGAAAAAGTATCCTGAATCTTTTTCTGAAAATGCGCCTGTATTTTATTTTAAAGCCATGATCAATTCAAAAGCTGTTGAATACAATGCCGGCATTAACAATTACCGATTGTATTCATCGTATCAGCAAGACACGAACAACGTTTACAATTTAGTGGCGACGCTAAAGCCAACAGATTGTTCGGTGAATTGCCCCAATAGCATTCGCATACAAGTGAACGATTATAAAGTAAGCGCGACAGGGGCCAGCATGAAGATTGACTCCTCACTTCGAATTGGTGCATATGAGTTTTTGAGCAATACATTAGGTTCGCAATATGAAGTGAACTTTAACAGCAGCTGCAATAAAATTGCTGACAAATACAATTGGGATTTTGGTGATGGTACTTTGTCAAGTGCGGCGAATCCGGTTCATGTATACAAGCAAGATGGCAGTTACCAGGTGTGTTTACAAGTACAAACAAAAGATGGTTATGTGAGTAATGTATGCCAAACCATTAACTTAGGTCGACAAGGGCAATTGAACGCTTTTGTGCGTGTGAATACAATAAAAGGCGATACAGTGGCATTTGACCAAGTGCGAGTAGGCGGTAATACTCCATTTACCTATGCTTGGGATTTTGGTGACGGCACCTACAGCAATGCAACAGCGCCAACACACAAGTATAGAATTTCGGGCAGTTATCCTGTGAGTTTAAAAATTAAAGATGTGGATGGTAATACAGTAAAAACAAATTACAATGTGGTGACACAAAACGACCAATCTTCTTTTGCTGTGAACTACAAGATGGATATTTTGAAGGAAGTGAAGAACGCTGCTTTGCCATCAAAAATATTGGTGAGTTATACTGATGAAAATGGTTTGTTATATACAAGCGTAAACCCGAATCAACCAAGCAGCAGTACTTTTCAAATTTTAGAAGTAGCAAATTATGATGCCAATGAAAATAATCAAAACACCAAACGCTTAAAAATAAAATTTAACTGTTTGGTTTATCATGGCAACACTAGTATCACAATCAACAATGCGGAAGCCGTTATAGCGGTGGCCTATAAATAAACTGACCCAACCAAATGAATCATGGAAATGTATAGTATGATAAATAGAGATGATAAACCTTTAAACCTAAGCCTATGAAAACGACGGTGTCATGTTTGAGAATTACATTGCTCGCTATCATTTGTTTTTTAGCGAAACAAAGCACAGCGCAGTGCGTCGCCAATTATACCTGGTCGGTGAATTCAAATGGAAATGTTAGTTTCACGAATTTATCAACACCATCAGTTTTAACAACCTATACTTGGAATTTTGGCAATGGCCAAACATCCAATGCTGTTAATCCGATAGTGACATACACTGCCAATAATACGTATGATGTTTCACTTAGTGCCTTTACTTCTACGCCCGGATGTTCATCATTCACATTTGCGATGATTACTGTTACAAATGTTGTTTCAACTTGTTCGGCAAATTTTAATTATTCAGTTGGCGCAAATGGTACAGCAACTTTTATAAGTACTTCTTTGGGCACTAATACAGCAACGCCTTACAGTTGGTCATTTGGCAACAATACTTTTACTACAGGTTTTGGACTCTCAGGAATGAATGCCAGCACAGCTTATACCGCTAATGGAATTTATACGATAGGGCTTACCATTGGGTCAACGGTGAGCACTTGTTATTCAAATATCACCCAAACTATTTCAGTTACAACTAGCACAAACACTTCACCATGTAATTTAAACCAAGGCAGTTATGGAATTGCTTCAACAAATACATCGAATGTGATTTATATAAATTCAACC
>JBAXXZ010000419.1:0-2629 GCA_037127575.1 Bacteroidota bacterium
CTCCTTTACTTTTTGGGTAATTTCGTATCCATACATTTTTTTGTTATCGGCCAAAAGCTTCAACACAATGGTCTTTAAAGTGCCTTTGATTAATTCTGATGAGTAAATCATGTGACTATAATTTAAGAATTTAGACAAAGATACATAATAGAGCAATACATATGAGTCTTATGTATTAAAAAAAGACTTAAGTGTTTGATTATGAGACGGTAAAAATTTTATTTTTTGGGCGCATCCCATGAAGTAGAAAAAACCTAAAATTCTCTGGAAGTTTTTTCACTTCATGGGTCGGGCTGTCACTACTCGCTTTTTTTTGCGAAAAGAGGCCGCAAAAAAAGAGCTCAAACATGCGTTCCATCCCTTGCGCAGAATGCGGTATCAAAAATTGTTGGCGATACTTAGATTGTAAATTTTATGGTTTTTGAATGGCTGTTTCAAGCAATTTTATCGCATTGTTAAGATACATGAATTTAATCCATCCCAAATAGTCCTTGTTTTTATTGTGTATTTGGATGCCGATATAATAGCATTTATTAGTGGAAAAGGCATTGCAATTAACACGATTATAGCTTCGTTCGGAAAGAAATTGTGTTGTTGAAATTTGATAACCGAAATTTGATCTACCGTTACTAGTTAACAGCACAGTATCATTGCCAAAATCTATGCTTTTAGATAAATGTGCCAAGCTATCGAGTGCTTTTACCCTAAAGGCATGTTGATTGATGGATGACACTTTACTTTGGGCTGTATTTCGCGAACAAGTGTAATTTAAGGTATGAATGGTATAATTTGTAACGCCTGAATACGAAGTAGGTAAAGAAGTACCGGTTTCTAAGGTCTCCAATAAGAAGGTGGAATCGATGCCATAATTACCGAAGAGTTGACAGTTGTTCGAGGTTCCCGTTAGTATTATCTGATCAAACGACCACGAGGTTTTGCTGATGCCACTGTAAGCAAACACAAAATCATTAACCTGATCATCATCTACATCCATGGCCAATTGATTCGAAAGGGCGCTGCTCGGAAAAATACCGTTATCTTGCTTCTTCACCAACATATTTTCTGCATCCCCAATCACGATAAAATTCCCTGTATTGGGTGCAAAGGCCTTTTGTTTGGTGCAATCATAAACCGCCACACAAAATATGAAACTGAAGACTATTTTAAACGCATATTTCATTTTAGATTTTGAGTATAACTAATTTAGTCAATAAAACGATTCAAAGAAATGAAATTTTAACAAAATAATAGTTGTATATACAACTATTATATTTATGTTTGTGCGAAATTCAAAAATGGCTTCATTAGAAAAAGAAATACAACAAAAGAGTTTTGCTAACGAACAAGTAAAAGCTAATTTGAATGTTTTGTACACGGCAAATTGTTTGTATAATCAAATTACATCGGCATTAAAACCATTTCAATTAACACACGAACAGTTTAATGTACTTCGAATTTTAAGAGGCTCACATCCAAAAAGTATGAATCAAAAAGACATCCTGTCTCGCATGATTTCACACAGTTCTAACCTTACGCTTATTATTAAAAAGCTAAAGGATAAAAAATTCGTAACTGTGTTACAGTCTAAAAAAGACAAAAGGGAATATATCATTAACATCAGTAAAATTGGCCTTTCTAAATTAAAGGTAGTCGATCAATTTATGCAGCTTCAAAAAGAAAATTGGAGTCGATTAACCGAATCAGAAGCCTTTCACCTAAATGCTTTATTGGATAAAATGCGCGAATGAAATTAGGTGTACCAACAACTTAATTTAATTAAGAATGAAAAATTAAAAATTAATAATGATTCAAATTCCTAACCCCTAACCCCAAACAACATGAACACAAAACTAAACTTCAGTCAATCCATTAAAGCCGGCGCATTCACAGCAATAGCCGCTGCAGCCATCAACTCAATCTTATTCTTCGTTTTTCACGCCTTGGCTGTGTTTACCGATGATATTTTCCTTCAACCTGATCAGCCTTTAACCGTAGTACCTGTTCTTATATCGAGTATTGTTCCCACTTTAATTGCGAGCATGGTGTTTTTCATCATCGAAAAATATAGCAACAATGGTTTTGGCATTTTTAAAATCGTTTCCATCGTACTTTTAGTGCTTTCTTTTCTCAATCCATTCATGGGTATTAAAGGTGTTACAGTACCTTATGCCTTGGGTTTAAATTTAATGCATATCACCATTGTATTATTTTTACTCTATTTCATTGGCAAGGCTAAAAAGGCCAATCAAGCATAATCAAATAACAAAATTCATGGTAAAAACCGATTTAAAAAGGGCTTAAGGAAAAACCTTGATTTCCGTTTTTTCTTTGGTGAGTAAATTGTATTCAACCGCCTTATAAGTGTGCAATAATTGAAAGGCATTGATGTTTTTTATCACATGACAGCTTACCAACATTGAATTGGGCTTTGTGGCTTGAAACACAGGATTGTCGTATTTAGTGTTGTCGCAGTTCTTTAATACGGTATCCACCTTGCCGCTGTTGATATTGCATTTAATAATGCCTGAAGCGCTCGACCAATAGGCGTTTTCATCATTTTGATCGAGGCACAAATTATCAAAATAAGGAATGGTGGAAATGGGCGAATAAGGCGTGGTTAAAATCACTT
>JBAXXZ010000420.1:0-2617 GCA_037127575.1 Bacteroidota bacterium
TTACCAACGTAACCTCAATAGTAATTTGCAAATAAGCATCAATTACAATGCACGCAAAACCCCCGGCGTATCTATTGTGCATTTGGGCGGCGCGCAGGTTCGAGCATTTTTCTAATTCTTCATTTTTAATTATTGGGGCGCATGCCCAAGCAGCTTATTCTCGAATACTCTTGTAAACTTCGCACAAGCAACGCCCAGTTCAATGGTTTTTTGGTTTAGCTGCTTTGGCACCGGGCTCTCGCTACTCGCTATTTTTCGCAGGAAAGGGCAGCCTGCAAAAAATGAGCTCAAACAAGCCTGCCTTAGCCTCGTACTTATTCCGGTAGGCAGGCTAGCCGCTCCATCCCTTGCGCAAAATTTCGGCGCTGAGATTTTCAAACAACTTATCTTTTAAATGAAGTTGAAATCACTCAGCTTCGTCACTCACAGGTGTTTCGCCATGCAAACATGAGCCTCCTATAAGAACAAAAAATTATTAATTCTTAATGCTTCATTTTTAATTCAAAATTAAATCTCCGCAAGCACCGTTTGCGAGCCCTTCACCACATCACCTATCTTCACATTAAGTTTGGTTCCAACAGGAAAAAATATATCCACACGCGAACCAAATTTAATAAAGCCCATTTGCCCGCATTGTTTGGCTTCATCGCCTTCTTTGCAATACCAAACAATTCTTCGGGCCAAAGCCCCGGCAATTTGACGGAACAAAATTTCGTAACCATTTTTGTTTTTTACAACCACGCTTGTACGTTCGTTATCGGTGCTGCTTTTTGGATCCCAAGCCACCAAAAATTTACCGGGATGGTATTTAAAAAAACTCACAATGCCGGCCATTGGGTAACGGTTAACGTGTACGTTGGTAGGACTCATAAAAATACTCACCTGCAAACGTTTGTCTTTAAAGTACTCGTTTTCGCTGGTTTCTTCAATCACCACTACCTTGCCATCTGCCGGCGCAATCACCAAATTGTCGCCCAAAGTGTGTTGGCGACGTGGATGCCTGAAAAATTGCAGAATCACCACAATCAAAAATGTGCTTACAGCGTAGGCAAACCATTGAGCAATAGCAAACTCAGGAAAAAAATTTCTGGCAATACCAATGAGTATGGCGCTAAAAAGGCCTACAATAAATAAACTCGGCCAACCTTCTTTGTGAAAACGCATGCTTTTAAATTTGTTCAAATATAAAGTAAAAAATAAACCAAAACAGCCTTTTATCACTTGGTGGTTTATTTAGCTTTCCTAAATTTGTGCTCGTTTTAAAAATTATTGTCCATGAGCAAAATAAAAGTAAGCAATCCTGTAGTTGAATTAGATGGCGATGAAATGACCCGCATCATCTGGAAATTTATTAAAGACAAATTGATCCTGCCTTATTTGGATTTGGATATTAAATATTACGACTTGGGTATTGAGCACCGTGATGCCACCAACGACCAAGTAACCATCGATTCGGCTGAAGCCATTAAAAAATACCAAGTGGGTATTAAATGTGCCACCATTACGCCCGATGAAGCCCGCGTAAAAGAATTTAACTTAAAACAAATGTGGAAATCACCCAACGGAACCATCCGTAATATCCTTGATGGTACCGTATTTCGTGAGCCCATCGTTTGTCAAAATGTACCGCGTTTGGTATCGAACTGGACAGCCCCCATTATTGTTGGTCGTCACGCTTTTGGTGACCAGTACCGTGCCACTGATTTTGTGGTGCCCGGCGCAGGTAAATTAACCATTAAGTTTGAAGGTGTTGATGGCAAGGTGATTGAACATGAAGTGTACAATTACAAGGGTGCCGGTGTGGCATTGAGCATGTACAATACCGATGAATCAATTCGCGGTTTTGCACATTCTTGTTTTAACATGGCCCTCAGCAAAAAATGGCCATTGTATTTGTCAACCAAAAACACCATCCTAAAAAAATACGATGGTCGTTTTAAAGATATTTTCGAAGAAATTTACCAAGCTGAATTTAAATCAAAATTTGAAGCAGCCGGTATTGTTTACGAGCACCGCTTAATCGACGACATGGTGGCATCTGCCTTAAAATGGAACGGTAATTTTGTATGGGCTTGTAAAAATTATGATGGCGATGTGCAATCAGATACAGTGGCCCAAGGTTTTGGTTCATTGGGTTTAATGACCTCTGTGTTGGTAACGCCTGATGGCAAAGTAATGGAAGCAGAAGCGGCACATGGTACCGTTACCCGTCACTACCGCGAACACCAAGCAGGTAAACCAACATCTACCAATCCAATTGCCAGTATTTTTGCATGGACCCGTGGTTTGGAATTCCGTGGTAAATTAGATGGCAACCAAGACTTGATTAATTTCTGTCATGCTTTAGAAAAAGTATGTGTTGAAACCGTTGAAAGTGGCAAAATGACCAAAGACTTGGCCGTTTGCGCTTTTGGTAACAAAGTAAAACACGGCGAACATTATTTGTACACCGAAGAATTTTTAGATGCTTTGGATAGCAATTTGAAAAAAGCTTTAGGGAAGTAGGATTTTCTTTTTTTATGAGCCGCAAATTCAACTTTGGATTTGCGGCTTTTTCTTGATTATATTTAGAAATAACTCAGAAACCATTTGTTAGTATAACTGCAAGGATTGTTGA
>JBAXXZ010000421.1:0-2608 GCA_037127575.1 Bacteroidota bacterium
AAACCACTCAAAGCTTGGCTCATTTTAATTTTCCTTTCCATCGTTTGGGGCAGTTCCTTTATTTTAATGAAACGCGGCATGCTGGCCTTTAGCAGCGAAGAAGTAGCCGCCTTACGCATCTCCATTGCCTTTTTGGTTTTATCCCCCTTTCTAATCAAGCACTATAAAATCGATTGGAAAAAGTACTTCTTAGGGCTATTTATCATGGGTGTATTTGGCAATTTAATTCCTGCTTTTTTATTCACCAAGTCCGAAACCGAAATCAGCAGCAGTTTGGCAGGTATGCTCAATGCTTTAACGCCCTTGTTCGCAATTATTGTGGGCGCCATTTGGCTGAAAAATAAACCGAGTGTGAAACAAATAACCGGCATCGTATTCGGTTTTATCGCAGCAGCTTGTTTACTTCTTTTCGACAATGCAACAGATGTTTTCAAAAATGTTAGTTACGGCTTTTTGGTGGTAATAGCCACCGTTTGTTATGCCATCAGCGTCAATAGCATAAAAAAATTCTTGGGTGGTTTGGGCTCAGTGCAGGCCACTGTATTGGCTTTTAGCATCACCGGACCAATGGCGCTTTTGTATTTATTCAGCTCCACCAATTTTGTGCAACACCTCCAATCCAATCCGCAAGCGCTGAGTTCCTTGGGTTATATAAGTGTGTTGGCCATTGTGGGCACAGCTTTATCAGTTATTCTGTACAATGTATTAATCAAATCTTCAGGTGTTATTTTTGCCAGCAGTTGTACCTATTTAATTCCCGTAGTGGCCATTTTATGGGGCTTAATCGACGGAGAAAGCGTCAATATTATCCAAATACTCAGTATTGTGGGCATTATTTGGAGCGTTTATTTGATAAACCGCGATTAAATTTTGTAGGTTTCAGTTAATTCAGTATATTTGCGTCCCTTTTTAGGGATTTATAAACAATTTAAAAACTATCCAGCATGTACGCAATCGTAGAAATAGCCGGGCAACAATTTAAAGTGGAACGTGGAAACAAAGTATACGTTCACCGCCTTGAGGCTAACGAGGGTGCTAACATTGAGTTTGACCAAGTTTTGTTATTAGACAAAGATGGCAAAGTTACTGTTGGTAATCCTACCGTGGATGGCGCTAAAGTAGCAGCCACCGTAATCAGTCACTTAAAAGGTGATAAAGTAATTGTATTCAAAAAGAAACGCCGTAAGGGGTATCAAAAATGGAACAATCACCGTCAATGCTTTACACAAATCTTAATTCAAGGTGTGTTGGCCAAAGGTGATAAATTACAAGAAACTTTAACCGCCGAGAGAAAAGTGCGCACCCAAGGCTTTAAACCTAAAGCTGTGGTGGAAGAAGCACCTAAAGCTGAAGTAGCAGCTGAAGTTAAAAAAGCACCGGCTAAAAAAGCAGCGCCTAAAAAAGCCGCCGCTAAAAAAGCCACAACAAAGAAAAAAGAAGATTAATAACCGAATGAAAAATTAAAAATGTAGAATTAATAATTCTTAATTTTTAATTCTTAATTTAAAATTTATAACAAATGGCACACAAAAAAGGCGCGGGTTCATCTGACAACGGCCGCGAATCACACAGTAAGCGCTTAGGCGTGAAAATATTCGGCGGTCAAGCTTGCATCGCCGGCAATATTATCGTTCGTCAACGTGGCACCAAACACAACCCGGGTGAAAACGTGGGGATTGGTAAGGACCACACACTTTATGCTCTTGTAGATGGTAAAGTGTTGTTCAAAAAGAAAAAAGACGATCGTTCTTACGTTTCTGTAGTTCCTACGGAAGCTTAATTGGTTTTTATATCACACAAAAAGCCCTCCGAGAAAAACGGAGGGCTTTTTCAGTTTTTACCTGTCTCAAGCACAACACAAAAAATTCTCTTTAATGCAAGAGAAGCCTTAAATTTGTTTTAATTAAAGAACCTATCTATGTTGCAATTAAATTACATCCGCGATAATAAAGACGAAGTAATTAACCGCTTAAATGTCAAAAATTTTAAAGATACCCAAACCATCATTGATGGGGTAATTTCACTCGATAATAATCGCAAAGCAGCACAAAAACAAGCCGACGACTGCAAAGCCGAAGCCAATAACCTGGCAAAACAAATTGGTGATTTAATGAAAAGCGGCAAACGTGAAGAAGCAGAAGTGATGAAAGCCCGTACCGCCGAATTAAAAGGCATGGAAAAATCTTTGGATGATAAATTAAAAAGCATCGAACAAGAAATTTACCAAGTACTGGTAACGGTTCCAAACTTGCCGCATGCATCTGTGCCAAAGGGCAAAAGCCCCGACGACAACGAAGTGGTTTACCAAAGAGGTGAAATCCCCGCTTTGTATGAAAACGCAAAACCCCATTGGGAACTCACTACCCAATACGACATCATTGATTTTGAATTGGGTGTTAAATTAACCGGTGCCGGTTTTCCTGTTTATAAAGGCAAAGGTGCCCGTTTACAAAGAGCCCTCATTAATTTTTTTCTCGATAGAGCCACTGCAAAAGGTTACCAAGAAGTGCAACCCCCTATTGTGGTGAATGAAGACAGCGGTTATGGCACCGGACAATTGCCCGATAAAGAAGGGCAAATGTACCATGTGGGTGTGGATAATTTATAC
>JBAXXZ010000422.1:0-2590 GCA_037127575.1 Bacteroidota bacterium
GCATATAATTTAAGCAATGAAAGCGTGAAGTATGATTTTTACAACAACAACAACATTGGTGACGTGGATGAATTGTTTTTACCGCCAATGAATTTAAGCGGTTCAGGCGATCCAGTTTTAAGTTTCGACATTGCTTATGCAATGCGTACTTTAAGTAGTATTGATCAATTGGATTTTATGGCATCTTATGATTGTGGTGTTACATGGACCAATTTTTACAGCAAATCAGGTTCATCATTAACCAATTTACAAGGCCCTTTAACCAGTGCTTATACACCTGATCCATTGGATATTTCACAATGGCGTTCAGAGTTGGTAACATTAACCGGATTTAATAAACCAAATGTGATTTCAAAATTTGTGGTAACCAATAACAAGGGTAATAACTTGTATTTGGATAATATCAACTTATCGCAAAGTACCGGTATTGCTAAACAAAACAAAAACAACGGTAGTTTTGGTTTATTCCCAAATCCTGCTGCCAACAATGTGGTTTTAAAATTGGATGCTGCCAATACAGGTTCTGTAAAAGTGAGCATTACCAATGCCCTTGGCCAAGTTGTTTACAGCAAAACCATTAGTAACTACGACAGCAACATTTTAGCTATCGACACCAAAGAATTAAGCAACGGCTTGTATTTGGTAAATGTTGAATCGGCTAAAATGAATGCCACACAAAAATTAGTTATCAGTAAATAATTTTTAAATAACAATTAATTGAAGCCCTTCCATTAAATTTGGAAGGGCTTTTTAATTTTATACTATGAACTCAGAAAATGAATTACCAAATTTAAGTGATGTTGAAATAAGGGTGTTGGGTGCACTCATTGAAAAAAGCAAAACCACGCCGGATTATTATCCCATGACCTTAAATTCATTAACCGCGGCCTGTAATCAAAAATCGTCGCGGCACCCGGTTGTAGAATACGATGAGGAAACGGTGGTGTTGGCATTAAACCATTTAAAGGCACAAAGCTTGGTGGCCATGGCTGTTGGCGGCAGCAGCCGAAGCAACAAATACAAACACAATTTTACAACGGTGTTTCCTTTAAGTGATGGTGAACTCGCTACCATGTGTTTGTTGTTTTTACGCGGCGCCTTAACCCCCGGTGAAATAAAATCAAATTCAGGACGTTTACACGAATTTCAATCATTGGATGGTGTGCATGATGTGCTTCATAAACTATCTTCTAAATCACCGGCCTTTGTAAAAGAATTGGGCAAGCGACCCGGACAAAAAGAAACACGTTATGTGCAATTGTTTTCGGAATATGTGGAGACTGAAGAATCAAACTTTGTTGTTGAACCGGCACGCAAATCGGTGAGCGAACTCGAGGCACGCGTGAATAAGCTAGAGGAAGAAGTAGAGCGCATGAAGGAGAAGCTTGATAAAATATACAAGGACTTGTTGGGTGAGTAAAACCCTAACGGTACTTATCAGGTGTAATCACAATTTTAAAAGCGAAGTCCCCGTTCCTATCGCGGTAATTATAATTTAAGGTACTTTGTGCATCTTTAAAAATTTTAAAACCCGGATCTTTTTTAATGTTGGCGATAATCTTTGGCTCAATGCTCTTAATAGCCATTTCAGGATTCACATCGTTGCGCAATAAATTAATCAAAGTGTAATTGTATTGAAAACAATTATTTGGAAACACCGTGGCATTGTCTAAACGCGTGGCCTCGTCGATATTAGCAGGACAAGTTTTGTTAACTTCATTGGCTTCTAACCACAATTTTTGTTCAATATCCGATACTTTGGGATAAAATACCCTGGTGGCAAAATACACTGTGCTTGCGCCCAAAAGCACAATGATTGTGATGTTGATAATGTTTTTTTTCATTTTGTTCTATTTACTTTTAAAATAATCATTTAATGGTTGGGCTTTAGTGGCATTTGGTTGATTAATTTGCAACAATTCGCAAACCGTTACCGCAATTTGTGTGATGGCTGTATAGGCAAAATTATCGCCTTTGGGAATACCACAACCATAAAATATTAATGGCACATGGGTGTCGTAATTGTAGCCGCTGCCATGGGTGGTTCCCTTTTCCGAATAATCCATATAAGCCGGCGCATACATAAAGGCCACGTTTCCGCTTAATTTTGCATTGTAGCCGTTTTGGAATAGTGTGCGGTAGTCGTTGCCGGTAAATGCCCCATTGATTAATACAGCCGATGGATAGGCTGCGTTGATGCCCTTCTGCTTCAATAAATAATCACAGAGATTGGCTTCCAAAACATTTTTGTCAATTTTAGCAGCAAGCAGTCTTTCTTCATTTAAAAATATTTGTTCATTGCTGATGTTCTCCAGCAACAAACTGTCGCCGTACATTTTATGTAAATAAACTTTTAAATCTTTTTTTAATTGGTTATCGCTGATATAACCCGCCGGAATTTTATTGTCCTTTAAATGATTGGGCACATCAGCACCGCCATGATCGGCTGTTAAAAAAACAGTGTATTGGTCCTTGCCAACTTCCGCATCCAAAAAATTCAAAAGCGCTTCAATGTCTTTGTCCAATCGCAAAAACACATCTTCCATTTCAACCGAACGCGGACCATATGAATGCGCCACAATATCAGGAC
>JBAXXZ010000423.1:0-2585 GCA_037127575.1 Bacteroidota bacterium
GTACAACCCGATAAAGAGCGCATCATTAACGAACTTAGGGTACTTTCTAAAAAAGCCGATATGATATGGCTTGCTTCCGATGAAGATCGTGAAGGGGAAGCTATTAGCTGGCATTTATACGAAACCTTGGGCTTAACGGCCAAAAATACACGCCGCATTGTTTTTCATGAAATTACCAAACCTGCTATTTTAAAAGCCATTGAAAACCCTAGAGAAATTGATATTAATCTGGTAAACGCGCAACAGGCGCGTCGTGTATTAGACCGCTTAGTGGGTTTTGAATTATCGCCCATTTTATGGAAAAAGGTGCGTCCAAGTTTATCTGCAGGCCGTGTGCAATCGGTTGCTGTGCGATTAATTGTTGAACGCGAACGTGAGATTCAAAAATTCATTTCAAATTCTGCATTCAAAGTTTCGGGCCAATTTGGTGTTGGAACGGGTATTTTAAAAGCTGAGTTAGATAAACGCTTTGCCGAAGAGCAAGATGCCAATGCATTTCTTGATAAATGTAAAAGCGCACAATTTACAATTACCAGTTTAGAAACAAAACCGGCCAAACGTACACCTGCCGCACCATTCACAACATCAACGCTTCAACAGGAAGCGGCACGTAAATTGGGCTTTTCGGTGGCACAAACCATGCAAGTGGCGCAACGCTTATACGAGTCAGGAAAAATTACTTATATGAGAACCGATTCGGTGAATTTATCCGACACGGCCATCGACCAGGCCAATAAAGCCATTCACGACTTTTACGGTGCGCAGTATTATTTCCCGCGCAAATACAAAAACAAAAGCAAAGGTGCCCAAGAAGCCCACGAAGCCATTCGTCCTACATATATTGATAGAACAGTAATTGATGGCGAACGCAATGAAATACGTTTATACGATTTAATTTGGAAACGCACCATCGCCAGTCAAATGAGCGATGCAGAACTGGAAAAAACAACCGCAAAAGTAGCTGTATCCAATACCAAAGAATTATTTATCGCCCAAGGAGAAGTGCTTAAGTTTGATGGTTTCTTAAAAGTTTATTTAGAAGGAACCGATGATGATGATGATGACGACAGTGAAGATGAAAATTCATCGATGCTGCCACCTTTAAAAGTAGGCGAAAACGTAAACCGCAAAGAAATTATCGCTGTTCAACGCTTTAGCCATCATCCGGCCCGATACACCGAAGCCAGCTTAGTAAAGAAATTGGAAGAATTGGGCATTGGTCGTCCTTCTACCTACGCGCCAACCATATCAACGGTTCAAAAAAGAAATTACGTTGAGAAAAAAGACAAAGATGGCACGCCAAGAAACTTCGTATACCTAAGTCTAGGCAACAACGGCATTCAAAAAGATATACGTACAGAAAATACTGGTGCCGAAAAATCCAAATTATTCCCAACCGATATTGGTGTAGTGGTAAACGACTTTTTATTGAATTATTTCCCCACCATTTTAGATTTTCACTTTACCGCAAAAGTTGAGGAAGAATTTGACGAGATTGCTGAAGGAAATTTAGACTGGCACAAAATGTTGGCCGAATTTTATAAACCTTTTCACAAAACCGTTGAATCAACAATGGAGAACAGTGAAAGGGCAAGTGGCGAAAGAAGTTTAGGTAAAGATCCAGAAACCGGCAAACCTGTAATTGTGAGAATCGGAAGATTTGGACCACTTGCTCAAATTGGTGAAAACGATGAAGCCACAGGTACAAAAGCCAAATTTGCCAGTTTAAGAAAAACACAAAGCATTGAAACCATTACTTTGGAAGAAGCCTTGGATTTGTTTAAGTTGCCAATCAATTTAGGCGCTTACAATGGTCAAGAAGTTTCGGTAAGTATTGGCCGTTTTGGACCTTACATTAAACTCGATGATACTTTTATTTCCATACCTAGAAACATCGATCCTTTTTCGGTTGATATGGAAGCAGCCATTGCTTTAATTAAAGAAAAACAAGAAGCTGATGCCCCTATTGCCCATTACAATGGCAAGGGGGTTACCAAAGGAAAAGGGCGTTTTGGACCATTTATTAAGTACGAGGGCATGTTTATTAATGTGCCGCGTGCCTACAATTTCGATAATTTATCGCAAAAAGACATAGAAGAGTTGATTGAGAAAAAAATGGACAAAGAAGCGAACCGTTATATACACAATTGGCCGGAAGATAAAATTTCGGTTGAAAACGGTCGTTGGGGTCCTTTGATTAAATTCGGTAAACTTCAATTAAAGGTGATCGGTTTAAGCAAATCGGGCGGAAAATTAAATGCTGAAGAAATTGCTGCTCTAAACTTGGAAGACATCAAAAGTATGATTGTACAACAGGTGCCAACTGCCTTTGATAAAAAGGGAAAAAAAGCTGCACCTAAAAAAGCAGCAGCCAAAAAAACAGCAGTGAAAAAAGCTGTGGTGAAAAAAATCGCGGCTAAAAAAACAAGTAGTCTTAAAACGGCGGC
Organism: Bacteroidota bacterium; assembly: GCA_037127575.1. GTDB lineage: Bacteria > Bacteroidota > Bacteroidia > B-17B0 > Aurantibacillaceae > Aurantibacillus. The sequence goes on from JBAXXZ010000423.1 coordinate 2,448, forward strand.
CAATAAAAAAGCAGCGCCGAAAAAACTGAAGAAAAAATAATTCTGTTAAAAGCCCCAATCAAAAAATTGGGGCTTTTCCTTTTATCAATCCAAAGTTTAAAAACTTTTTATCCTTCCAAAGTTCTTAAACTTTTTATC
>JBAXXZ010000424.1:0-2578 GCA_037127575.1 Bacteroidota bacterium
GCCTTATATTCATGTTTTTTAATAAATGCAGCAAGCACCTATTAGTTAATACGAATAAAGATAGTAAAAAGTTGGGTGAGGCCCTAAATTGCAATTTTTAGAAAAAGTGGTTTCAAAACGGAGCTAAACACCTAGTTTTTAAACATTTGAAGTAATTTGGAGAGTTTGTCTTTTAACTCAATACGTGAAATAATTTTATCTAAAAAACCGTGTTCAAGCACAAATTCAGCTGTTTGGAAACCTTTTGGTAAATCTTTACCAATTGTTTCTTTTACTACGCGAGGTCCGGCAAAACCAATTAAAGAGCCCGGTTCGGCGATGTTTAAGTCGCCCAACATGGCATAACTGGCAGTAACACCGCCAGTGGTTGGGTCGGTTAAAAGAGAGATATAAGGAATATGGTTTTGTGCCAAGAGGCTTAATTTTGCAGAGGTTTTGGCCATTTGCATAAGCGAGTATGCGGCTTCCATCATTCGGGCGCCGCCGCTTTTTGAAATAATGAGTAAGGGTGATTTTGTTTGAATGCAAAAATCGATGGCTCTTGAAATTTTTTCGCCAACCACACTACCCATACTGCCGCCGATAAAAGTAAAATCCATGCAACAAATTACTAAATCGTTGCCATTTACTTTACCATAGGCACTGCGTAAAGCATCCTTCATATTGGTTTTATGAATGGTATCAGTTAAACGATCAACATATTTTTTTGTATCGACAAAATCGAGGGGATCGCCGCTCACCAAATTTTCGTGTAATTCGGTAAATTGGTTGTTATCGAATAAAATTTCGAAGTATTCTTTGCTTCCAATTCTTTCGTGGTAAGCACAATCGGCGCATACATATTTATTTTCGGAATGATCCTTAACGGTGTGAATTTTTTTACAAGAAGGACATTTGTACCACAAACCTTCGGGTGTTTCTTTCTTCTCCTTGGTTGAAGTGGTGATACCTTCTTTTAATCTTTTAAACCAACCCATTGATAATAATTATAGATGATAAATAAATATTGACCTATTGTGAATTTAAATAGGACTATGCAATTGTGATGGATTTATCCAAATAAACATCTTGAATTGTGTTTAATAATCCAACGCCATCTTTCATTGGCTTTTGAAAAGCTTTTCTCCCGCTGATTAGTCCTTGGCCACCAGCACGTTTGTTAATCACAGCAGTTGTAATTGCTTCTGCTAGATCGCTAGCGCCTTTACTTTCGCCACCGCTGTTTATGAGGCCCATTCGGCCCATGTAACAATTTGCCACTTGGTAACGGCACAAATCGATAGGATGATCGGTGGTTAATTCGGAATATACTTTTGGATGTGTTTTACCAAAGTTAATGGCGGTATAACCACCATTTTTATCAGATAATTTTTGTTTAATGATATCGGCTTGAATGGTTACACCCAAATGGTTTGCTTGAGAAGATAAATCGCTGGCGGTATGGTAATCCACACCATCTTTTTTAAAGGCATTGTTGCGGGTATAACACCAAAGAATGGTGGCCATGCCCAATTCATGCGCCCTTTCAAAAGCTTGGGCCACTTCAACAATTTGACGAGAAGATTCGGGAGAACCAAAATAAATGGTGGCACCAACGGCTACAGCTCCCATGTTCCACGCTTCCTCAACCGAGCCAAACATAATTTGGTCGAATTTATTTGGATAGCTTAGAAACTCGTTGTGGTTAATTTTAACAATGAAAGGAATTTTGTGGGCATATTTTCTGGCTACTGAAGCCAATACACCGTATGTTGAGGCCACTGCGTTGCAACCACCTTCGATGGCTAATTTCACAATGTTTTCACTGTCGAAATAAATTGGATTTGGTGCGAAGCTGGCACCGGCACTATGTTCAATACCTTGATCAACAGGTAAAATACTCATGTATCCGCTTCCAGATAAACGGCCTGTATTATACAATTGATTTAAACTTCTAAGCACTTGCGGTGAACGGTTGCTCAGTCCAAAGCTTCTGTCTACAAAGTCAGCGCCCGGTAAATGGATATTTTCTTTGGCGATGGTTTTACATTGGTGATTGAGTAAATGATCGGCATTTGCGCCCAGTAATTCTGAAATCTTATTTGACATAATTAAAACTTTAAAAGCGGAACAAAAATAATAAAAAAACCCCGCCTTAGGGCAGGGTTATGTAAATTGTGTGAAATATCTTATTCGTTCACCATTACCATTTTAAATGGCACGTTGATGATGGCTTGATAATCTTCACCAGCTTCCAACATATCTTCATCATCTTCTTCGTAATGCCAATTGATTGTTACGGCGCTTCCGTTTTTATTAATACCTTCTAATTTTTTAAATACATCCAAAATACATTTAGATGAAGAAGTATTAAAATACTCTAATTGAACATTCACAGTGGTTGCAGGTTTTGCTACAGCAGCATATTTATCTAAAGCATCCACCAATGGTTTATAAAATTCAATTGAATTTTCCGGAATAGAACGACCTTTCACTTCTAAAATGCCACCATTCATATCAAAGTTGATACTCGGAGTTTTTGGTGTGCCTTCAATAGAATACTTTTCCATAATTATTGCTTTTTAATTTTGATTTGATA
>JBAXXZ010000425.1:0-2573 GCA_037127575.1 Bacteroidota bacterium
TAACTGGGTTAATTCATCTTTTAATCTTGTTAAGCCTTCTTCGGTGTAATATCCAATTGTTTGTGCCATATGCCTTCTTAATTTAAACAAAGAATCCCGATAAAAACCGGGACCCTTTAAAAACAAATATAATCAAATAATTACAAATTCACTCGAAATCCAAAAGTATGAACCCCACCAAAAGGATTGGTAAAACGGTATGCGTAATCGATTCCGATGGTTGATTTTTTTTCGTTAAAAGGCACTTCAAAAGTTAAACCTGCACTTGGACCGGTGAAAACAGTTAGTCGTTTGTCGCTAGTGAAAATACCTTTTTCGAGAAACAAACCGGTTCTGAACATGAGCATTTCTTTCCAAGCGTATTCTAAACCTAACAAACCATTGTCGTAATTGAACGAGTTAGACGTAAAGGTGCCGTTTAAAGATAAGCGGTGTTTTTTATTCGCAGTACCGGCTGTGTCTTTTAATAAATACAAATCGTAAGAAGCGCCAATGTTTACAGAGGTTGGTAACTCGAAAGAACCTGAACGGTTGTTTACGGTTAATTCGTAACTGTTGCTGATTGAGTTAATGGTTGCTTGGCGACTTAAACCATCACCTACATAACGCATTTTTGGTCCCCAGTTTCTCAAAGCAATACCAATGTGTATTTGTTTGTGTTTACCTGTGTGGTATTGCACACCTGCATCAATGGCAAAACCTCTGGCAGAAGCATTTGGAATTTGCTCGCTGATTATTTTACAATTAATACCGCCATAAATATCATCTGAAAACATTTTAGCATAAGAAAGGCTAATGTTATAGAAAGTTGGGTTATAGGTGCCCAAGCCGCCTTCCGGTTGATCTTCGGTGGTGATATCAATTTTGCCGGCATTAATGGCCACAACGCCAAAACCTATAGTACCGGTTTCGCCAATGCCTTGGGTTAAACCAAAACTATTGATAAAAATATCGGTGCCTTGTAACCAATTTGAGCGGTTAAACATTAATTCTGTTTTGCGCGTAAAAGCTGTTCCTGCAACATTCAGGAATTGTGCTTCCAAACCACTTGCTTTTGCTGAATTAGATCCAACCATACCGGCATTACGGGCATAGGGGTTAATTAACAATTGACTGGCGCCGGCTTGACCAATTCGCTCAGGATTTCCTGCAAAGGAAATGGCGGAGGCAAAAAGACTTAAGGCGATTCCGTAATTTCTATATTTAATCTTCATAGTCATCTTATTCGATTAATAATTTTGAACATCGAGTGGACGCATGATGCCAAACCACTTCACTATTTTTTCTCCGATACCCGGAGCATCAATGTGGAAAATGTATAAACCACTTGCCACCGAAATATTACTTTGATTTTTTAGATCCCATTCAACATAAGCTATACGTTTTGATTTACGGATATCATCCCCTGTTCCGCTTGATGAACCTGAGTAAATATCTTCTTGCCCTGTTACATCGCGTTTCATTGTGCGCACCAAAGTTCCACTCATGGTGTAAATTTTAATTGTACACTTGTTTGGCACGTTTGTAATTCGAACGATGTTTTCAACGCGTTTGGTTTCATAAGCCGATGAACCATAATAAGGGTTTGGTACAACGCGTATTAAATCCAATGCATTTTTTGATACGTTCGGCTGTTGATACAAGGTGGCAATGTCACTAGTATTAAAAGTATACATTGGGAAATTGTTATTCAAAGCTGCTTTACTTGTATCTGTGGTTAACAAAGAAGGATTATTTACACTAATCAATTGATTGGTGTTGATGTATGGCTGGTTATCGCTAATGTTTGCAACACCTGAAAATCCATAACGGTAAGGTTTTGCAACGTTAATTTGCACACGTACATCCGAAGGCATGTTTTCAGGTTTGGTGAAGGAATAACCCGATTTTAACATCGGCACACTTACCCACATGATATCCCTTTCAATGGCGTTTAATGGCGCTAAACCGCCACCATTCATTTCACCAGAAGCACTAATTACAGTTTTTGTAAAATAGGTATTCATGATGTCAATGATGTTTTTACCGTAATCATATCTACCAACGCCATACTTCTTACCAACAAAGTCATCCTTCCAAACATAAACAGTTGAACTGGTTGACCAGAATTTGGAACTTACCGAATTGCCGCCGAATACATATATAAAGTGTTTACCACCCATCGCATAAACGTAAGGCGAATGCAAACTACTTGTCGGATTCCAAATCATGTCGTTACCATTGTTTTCTTTTTGATAACTGTCTTCACCAAAAGCCATGTTTAAACGTTCACCTGTTTCCAAATTAATAGCATAACCAGGGAACCAACCCATTCCGTAAGCAGACACAAAGTTGGCGTCATCAATTTTGTCGCTAGAAATTGCTGCAGACACTGTGTCACCATCTTTGTTTACTGATTTGTGTTTACGTGGCGAGAAGAATAATGCATTTCCTTGGCTCAAGCTTGATTTCTCTTGCATTTCTAAAACGGCACAACGTGTCCATTTTGTTTTATCGCGAGTAAATACAACCAACACACTACCTAATTTTCTTAAATCAGTGTTACCTGCGTCAGGCGCACTGATTGTTTTTTG
>JBAXXZ010000426.1:0-2567 GCA_037127575.1 Bacteroidota bacterium
TCTCAATGGTATTTATTAAAAATCTCCCAACTATCTGTAAGTGCTTTATTTAGCTCATTTTGTTTTAAGTCGTACTTAATCTTGTTTTGATCCATAAAGGCCAGTAAATCTTCGGTGGCCATATTACCGGTTAATTCATCGGCGGCCATTGGACAACCGCCAAAACCATGAATGGCAGTATCAAAAGAGCGGCAACCGCTCTCATAAGCCGCTTCAATTTTTTCTTGGGACTTATCTTTGGTGGCATGTAAATGTGCCGACAATGAAATGCCTGTTGTTTCGGGTAATATCAGTTTAAACAGTTGACTGATACTTTCACCTGTAGATGAACCTGTGGTATCGGCCAAGGCGAGGTGTTTAATTCCCATGCTTTTGAGTTTAAGGCACCATTCTAAAGCAATTTCAGGATGCCATTTGTCGCCATAAGGATTGCCAAAGGCCATTGAAATATACACCAGTAACTTCTTTTTATTGCGAATACAGAGGCGTTGAATTTCTTCAACACGCAACAGCGATTCTTCAATCGAGGAATTGGTATTGCGTTGCTGAAAAGTTTCGGAAATGGAGAATGGAAATCCCAAATAATCAATTTCGGCAAAAGCACAGGCATCTTGGGCACCGCGGGCATTGGCAATAATGGCCAATAATTGGGTGTTACCGCTTGAAAGATCCAAGGCATCCAACACCTTGGCTGTATCATGCATTTGTGGTATGGCTTTAGGCGAAACAAAGCTGCCAAAATCCAATTTATCGAAGCCAACTTTGAGTAGTTGATTGATATAATTGATTTTTAACTCGGTTGGGATGAGGTCTTTAATGCCTTGCATGGCATCGCGCGGACATTCGGTAATTTTAATCATGTTGCAAAATAGCTTTGTTGATGTTTTTAATGAGTTGTGGTCCTTCGTAAATAAAACCCGTGTATAATTGAATTAAATCTGCCCCGGCTTGTAGTTTTTCAATGGCATCTTGAGCACTGTGAATACCGCCAACCCCAATCACAGGAAAGGCATTGCCGGATTTTTGTTTTAAATACCGAATTACTTCGGTGCTGCGCTCGCGTAGGGGTAATCCACTTAATCCACCCGCCCCAAAGTTTTCGATTTCAGATTTTGGATACGTTAAACCATCGCGTGAAATGGTTGTGTTGGTGGCAATTACGCCGGCAATTTTACTTTGCTGCACTATGTCGATGATATCGTTTAATTGCTCGTTGCTTAAATCAGGCGCAATTTTTAGGAGGATGGGTTTGGCTGTTTTTTTTTCATTTTCAGTTTGCAAAGTTTGCAAGAGTTTTAAAAGGGGTTCTTTTTCTTGTAAAGCCCTTAAATTGGGCGTATTTGGAGAAGAAACGTTCACAACAAAATAATCCACCACGGGAAATAGATCGTGGAAACAAGCCAAGTAATCATTGATTGCTTCTTCGTTGGGTGTGATTTTGTTTTTGCCGATGTTGCCACCAATGATAAGCGAAGGGTCTTTTCGGTATTTGAGCAATTCTGCCGCCGATTTTGCGCCATGGTTGTTAAAACCCATGCGGTTAATGAGGGCATGGTCGTTTGGTAAGCGAAATAAACGGGGCTTGTGGTTGCCTAGTTGTGCTTTTGGTGTTACTGTGCCAATTTCAACAAATCCGAAGCCCAAACGGCCCAATTCGTTAAATGCGATGGCATCTTTATCTAATCCGGCAGCCAAACCAACCGGATTTTTGAATTTTAAACCAAAAACGGTTCTTTCGAGTTTGGGATTTTGGAAATTAAAAAAAACTTGACCTATTTTCGACACCAGAGGTAATCGAAGGAGTGAAAAGGTGAGGTGGTGGGCTTTTTCAGGGTTTAACTTAAATAAAAAGTACTTTAAAAATCGATACATCATGCCGTCAAAATTAAGGAAATCATCTTTGTTAAAATAATGTTGATAGAAAAGATGAAAAAAAAATCATGAATTTATTTTTTTTTGGATTATTGAATAAAAAAGTTGTATTTTTGCCTCCAAATTTTAAAACAATCAAAATCAAAATGAAAAAAGTATTATCATTGATCGCTGTTGCTGCATTGTCAACTGCTTTCGTAGCTTGTGGTCCTTCTAAAGAAGAAATGGAAAAACGTGAACAAGCAAAACAAGATTCTATTGCTGCCGTTGAAAAATCTAAGCAAGATTCTATTGCTGCTGCTGCTGCTGCTGCTGAACAAGCTGCTGTTGAAGCTGCTGCTAAAGCTAAAGCTGATTCAGCTCATGTTGCTGATTCAATCGCTGCTGCGAAAAAAGGTGGTAAAAAGAAATAATCAACCTTACCAAATTAAAAGGCCCTCTGTAGTAATACAGGGGGTTTTTTGTTTATATGCACCATTGTGGCCGCAATGCCGCACCAGGTAAGCTCTAACTGCTATCCGGAAAGTTAGAGAAAGGATGGTAAATTGTTTTAGGATTTTCAAAGCCTATATGTCATCGCGTAATTTGCGTGAGGGACACGAAGGGTTTAGTTCTTTTAAGGCGATGCCTCTTTTATCGCCTTAAAAAACCGCGACAAAAGTGCGGTGCACTTTTGGGCGAGTATGTGCTAAGAT
>JBAXXZ010000427.1:0-2567 GCA_037127575.1 Bacteroidota bacterium
TAATGGCAATGTGTTCAATGTCTTTTTTGGTAAATAAACGATTGCCTTTTTTGTTCTTAATTGGCTTGAGTACTTCAAACTCTTTCTCCCAAAAACGAAGGGTGCTGGCGTTTAATTCAAACATTTGCGACACTTCACTGATGGAGTAATAAAGTTTATCCGTTTCTTCTTTTTGGCTTATTTCCATATAGTTGATTATAATCAATTAAATGTAAATCTTCTGTTAATAAAATCAAGCTATAGTTTTCAACACAAAATTAAATGATATGAATAAAATGAAAAAAGCCATCCATTTTAAGGGATGGCTTCTTTTAAATTGGCTTTGTTTTAAGGCAAGGTTACATTGTAATCTTTTCCATTAATTGTAACAACGGCATTAAAGTCGCAAGTGCCGCTACCATAATTGATCAGTCTGGCTGCACGGCCTGTAGGCACATAATTAATGGTACCACTCACAAAAGGGTGACGGTGTGGTTTTAATGCATCCGGTGCACATTGAAAATCTCTGATTAAATCGGTTGCGGTTGCCGAATAACTTTCGCCTTTGGCATTGGTGCCGCTAGCAGTGCCGTTTAATTTAACTTTTGCCCTCGACCAAACGATTGATTTGTTTTGACCTCTATAACAGGTTGTATCGGCAGTATTAATCAATTCTTTTGTTCTATTGCAGGTCCAGGCAATGGTGCCGCCACTGTTTGGTTTAACAATGCTGATATTAGCAGCAATCGACCATGTTAAATTGGTTCCCGGATTAATACCACTAGGAATACTATTTGGTGTGGTGTTTGTAATGGTTTTGTTAGAGATATTCACAGTATATCCATCCACCACGTAGTTAGCAGAAGTGATGTTTAATTTAAAACCCGGATGACGATAGAATGATGCGCTACCGGTGGAACCTGAGTAATCAAAAATTAATTTACCTGTTCTGGTTCTACCATCTGAGCCTGTGCAGCCAATGGTTCCAAAATCAACTGTAAAGGTTTTTAATCCGCCGCCTGCCGGTATCACTGTTGCGCACGGGGCAATATCAATGCCGCCAACTTGCGCTTCACCGCTTGAACGGTAAGTGGTTAATACTGCGTTTTCAGAAGCTTGAGCACCTATCGACTCAATGTCGCTGGCGGTATTTTCTGAAACGTTATTGTCGTTGGCGGTGTTTTGTTCATCATCGGTAGTGGTGGTGGTGTTTGTTTCTTCAGTTTTTTTCTTACAAGAAACAAGTGTCAAGGAGCCTACTAAAAAGAGTAGGGCAATGGCTGTAGTGATTTTTGTGATTTTCATAACTGTGTTTTTTTATTTAATACTAAGATAAATAAATCAAGCAAAGGTTTAATCGAAATTTAAGATTAATAATAAAAATAATGAAATTTAATGCCATGTGACGTGAAATCGATGGTTGGCGCCGGAAATTTTAAAATGTTAACGAGCGAGAAAACTTTTTGTAATACCCGACTTTTGGTTTTTATTCGACTCAAATCAACATCAAGGCTGAATAAAAAATGCCTTTCTCTATTAAAAGTAATGGCATTGCTATGCTCATCATAAATTAAAATTTTGTTCTGATTCGCGCCCAACATACCACTGGCATTATAACCCAAGGCGATGTTGAGCCATTTTGGAAATTTGTTTTGCGTCTTAACAAAATCAAAAGGATTGCAGGTTAACCAATATGTTTGTCCGTTATAATCTTTTAAAATTTGTGTGCTCGGTTTTTTGCCCAGTAAAGCGGGATTGTATTTGGCCAATCCGCTTGAAGCATATGAAAACTTGATTTGAATTTTTTGCCGATCCCAGTATGCATGCTGCACTAATGCCAAGGTAGTTCCAAATGCATTCACCATTTCATCTCCCCACGAAAAGCCCCATCCTTTGCTAAATCCATCCATCACTTCAATGCAAGTCATATAGGCAAACCCAATGCTGCCGCCATACAACAACTGTTGTTTTTTTGAGTAGCCTGCCCATTTAAAGGTGCCCATCATCAAGCGGGCCAATTGATAATTTGTCCAAGTATGCCCAACTTTATCCATTTGTAACCACTCGGCATTGTCGTTAAAAAAGTGAAATTGCCCGGTGTTATAGTCCGCGTACCACGCTTGGTTTAATGCCACCAACGATCCAATGGTTAAGCCTGAGGCGCCTGATGCAATATATAGCTTTCTTTTTGCAATTTTTTTTGGCGATAAACTGTCTTCTTGGCTAATAACAAGCAATGGCCAAGTGCAAATAAAAAGTAGGACTATGAAGCTTTTTTGCATTAAAACAAATATACTGTCTTGATTTTAAAAATCGTTATAATCTATCAAGTCTTGTATTGATTCTAAATTTGTTTTGCCGGTTTTTTTTGCCGGTATAGGAATTTGGGTATTTTGATTTGGAAGTCCAACCGTGTTATTTAAATCAACCGCATCGTACAAATTACGGTTGTTGTAAATTGATCTTGTTTTGCCGATTTTTATTAGTAAGCCGAGATTTAAATATAATGTGCTAGGTAATTTTTTGGTATAAAAGTAAGTGTTGTATGAACCAACATTCCCGGTGTTGCGTTTTTCTGAATATAAAGT
>JBAXXZ010000428.1:0-2546 GCA_037127575.1 Bacteroidota bacterium
GGCCGCGGTGTAAAACAAAAAGCCCGTTTAAACAATTACGAAAAAATGTTGAATGAGGATGTAAAATCGAAAGAAGACAATTTGGAGATTTTTATTCCTAACGGTCCGCGTTTGGGTACTGAAGTAATTGAAACAATTAATGTTTCAAAAGCATTTGGCACTCGATTGTTGTATGAAGGATTAAATTTTAAATTACCTCCGGCAGGCATTGTGGGTATTATTGGCCCGAACGGTGCCGGTAAAACCACCTTGTTTAGAATGATCATGAAGGAAGAACAACCCAACAGTGGGGAGTTTAAGGTTGGTCCAACCGTTAAATTGGCTTATGTGGATCAAAACCACAAAGAATTGGATCCTAACAAAACGGTGTATGATGTAATTAGCGGAGGATTAGAAAATTTGATGTTGGGCGGTAAGGCCATGAATTCGCGGGCATATATTTCGCGATTTAATTTTGCCGGCAGCGACCAGGGTAAAAAGGTATCAGTTTTATCGGGTGGTGAGCGCAACCGTTTGCATTTAGCAATGGCCCTAAAAGAAGAAGGTAACGTATTGCTGCTTGACGAACCAACCAATGATTTAGACGTGAATACTTTGCGTGCATTGGAAGAAGGTTTGGAAAACTTTGCGGGTTGTGCCGTAATCATTAGCCACGACCGTTGGTTTTTAGACCGTGTGTGTACGCACATTCTGGCATTTGAAGGCGACAGTTCAGTTTATTGGTTTGAAGGAGGATATAGTGAGTATGAAGAAAACCGCAAAAAGCGTTTGGGTAATGTGGAACCAAAACGCCCGCGCTATAAAAAATTGGCCTTATAAGGTGTTTTTGTCAATAAGATTTACTATTATTACTAGCGAATTTAATTACATAATTACTTAAGTTTATGATTCATTTTAAGCATTCTAAAATTTTAATACCGGTTGATTTTAGTGAAACATCCTTGTTAGCTATTCGTCACGGTGCCTTTATAGCCTCTTTTGTAAAGGCCGATTTACATTTGTTGCATGTGGTAAACCAAAATTATGGTTCTCAAAACATGTTTTTGCCTTTGGTAAGTTTGGAAATACAAACAGAGATAGAGAAAAAAGCCATTGAGCGTTTAAATGAATTGGCTGAAGAATTAAAACACCAATACCAAATTGAAATACACAAAATTGTAAAATTAGGTTCAGCCAGCACCGAAATTTCGCAGGTAGCCAAAGAAATTGGCGCTTCGTTGATTGTGATGGGAACACATGGTTATTCGGTGATTAAAGAATTGGTAATTGGTTCAACGGCCATGAAAGTGCTTACTAAAGCGCCATGTCCTACCATGGTTACCAGTGTACCAACCGATCGTATTGGTTATACCAAAATAGTATTGCCAATCGACAATACTGTGAATACCAAACAAAAAGTGCATTATGCACTCGAGATGGCCAAACAATTTTCGGCCACTTTGTATCCTTTGGGTTTGTTGGATTCAGCTGAAGAAGACCAATCACCAAACATGGAAATGGTGATTCATCAAATTGAAGAAATGGCCAAAAGCAAAGGTGTGATGTACCGCAGCAATATTGTGAAAAATGTAAAAAACCGTGCCAACACCACTGTTGAATATTGTCAAACAGTGGGTGCCGATTTGGTGATTATCATGACTGATCAAGATGCTGAGGTAAGTGGATTTTTCCTCGGACCATATTCACAACAAATCATTCATTTAAGTAAAGTACCTGTTATTGCCATTCGTCCTGAAGAATTGTATCAAACGGATGGATCTTTGTTAACCGGCACAAGCAGCGGATAATTTATTATAAAATGCACACAAAACCATTTATTATTGAAAATGATATTGAGTGGGCAGAACTTGATTTATTTGGCCATGTGAATAACGTGGCCTTTTTCTTTTATATGCAAAAGGCAAGACTAAAATTTTGTGAGTACTTAGGTTTAACAAGCTTAAATGAAAGCGGAAAAAATGGTTTTATTGTTGCCTCTAGTCACTGCGATTTTTTGAAACCCTTGTTTTATCCGGGCACAATTCAATTAAAAGTAAATGTTGAAGCAATTAACAACAGCAGTTTTGTATTGCAATATCAAATCATCAATCAACACTTTGAATTGGCTGCCAATGCCAAGGATGTATTGGTGGTTTTTGATTATCAAAAGCGTGAAAAGGTGTTGATGGACGAATCTATCAGAAAAAAATTAAGTTTGTATCAAGTGTAAAATCTATTCTTTTAAGAATTTTGCCATTTGAGCATTGATTGAAATAAAATACAAGCCTTTACTTAAAGCCGAAACATCCAATTGTAATTGTGCATTATTCGTATCGGTGAAAATCGGAACCTTTAGTTCTTTTCCGCTGATATCAAATACTTTTGGCAAGGCAATATTGTTTGCATTTGAATAAGCTACCGTCAATTTGTTGGATGCAGGATTAGGATAGAATTGTATTTGTTGATCTTGCTCTAAGCGCGATAAACCTGTGAGATTACAAAATTGGGCAATGCTGTTAACAATAAGCGGTTCTGAAAGTACATAGGCGTTTTGTCCGTAAGGCACA
>JBAXXZ010000429.1:0-2540 GCA_037127575.1 Bacteroidota bacterium
CCAGTTTTACCAATGTATCGGTTGGAACAAATTTCGGAACAGGTGGTCATTCGTCCGACGATCCTAATTCGCCAACTGCAGGTTCCGGCGGCGGTCCGGCCAATGCAGGGGGGTGCAGGCCAAGAAAATGATGGCCAAGCGTCGAATGGCGCAAATGGCGGCGGCGTGATTTTAATTAAATGTGATTCAATTATTGTTAGTGGTGCTTGTTCAGCTATTTCGATATCAGCCAATGGCGATGCCGCTTTACCTTCAGGTCAAGATGGAGCCGGAGGCGGAGGCGCTGGTGGAAGCATTGTGTTAAACATTAAAGGATTAAGAGTGAAAAATGGCTGTCCGCTTACCATTGGTGCCGATGGAGGTGCCGGTGCAGATGTAAACCATTGGGATACGCATGGTTCAGGCGGCGGCGGCGGCCAAGGGGCTATTTATTTAAATTCAAGTACCAGTTTTACCAATGTATCGGTTGGAACAAATTTCGGAACAGGTGGTCATTCGTCAGACGATCCTAATTCGCCAACTGCAGGTTCCGGAGGCGGCCCTGCTAATTCAGGTGTATTTGCCGGGGCTTTTTCGGGCAGTCCTTTGCCCATTGAATTAATCTCGTTTTCTTCAATTGAGAAGGAACCAAAATGAGTTGAATTAGAGTGGTTTACGGGTTCAGAAAAAAACAGCAAAGTGTTTGAAGTTTACCATGCCAGCAGCAATTCTGATTGGATGAAAATTGCTGAAGTGACCGCTGCGGGTAGTAGTTCACTGATGAAGAAATATATGGCCAATCATTTGGAACCCAAAGTCGGCATCAATTATTACCAATTAAAGGAAATTGATACTGATGGTAAATTCACCTATAGCCCAATTACATACGTTGAAATAGAAAACACCAAGAAAGAAGTGAAGATTTATCCTAATCCTTCAAGCGGAGATTTATACTTGCAGTCGGATCAAGATTTAAGCGACGAGCGATTGACCCTCACCAATGCTTATGGGCAAGTGGTTAATTTTACCCTTGTTTTAGAAAATTCGGGTTTATTTAGAATTCAATTGGAAAGACCGCAAACAGGCATTTATTATTTGATTTCGCAGAATATCCGCGAAAAGGTGATTATCAAGTAAGTCAAAAACCTTTGTTTATCCCAAGCTTAAGCGGAATAAAATAGTTTTAAAAGCCGCAATATTTTACCTTTTCTTTTGCATAAACCAATTAAAGCCCTATCTTTGCCAACCTAAAAAAAACAGAGATGCCAAAAATGAAAACTAATTCCAGCGCTAAAAAGCGTTTTAGCTTGACTGGAAGCGGTAAAATTAAAAGAAAGCATGCTTACAAACGCCATATCCTTACAAAAAAGGAAAAAGACCGTAAACGCGGTTTGGCTAAAAGTGGTTTAGTAAGCGCTTCAGATACCCCTAACGTAAAATTCATGTTAGCCATCTAAGCTTCCTTTTAAAATTATCGAAAACAAGCCGAGGTTATCGGCTAAAAAAAATGTTTAACCCGGGTTTTAGTCTTAAGTTCAGTAAAATGACACTAACACCCAAAATCAAAAAAAAGAAAAAATGCCACGTTCAGTCAATCATGTAGCCAGCAGGGCTCGCAGAAAAAAAATCCTAAACCTTACCAAAGGTTATTGGGGAGCAAGAGGTAATGTTTGGACCATTGCTAAAAACACACTCGAAAAAGGTTTAACCTACGCTTACCGCGATCGTAAAAACAAAAAACGCACCATGCGTGGTTTGTGGATTCAACGTATCAATGCCGGTGTTCGCGAACACGGTATGAGTTACTCTGAATTTATGGGTAAATTAAATGCCAAAGGTTTAAAATTAAACCGTAAAGTATTGGCCGATTTAGCCATGAATCATCCGGAAGCTTTTACTGCGATTATCAATCAGGTAAAATAAATTAAGTTTTTCAATAAACGCCTTCAAACTTGAAGGCGTTTTTTTTTGCCGTCACTAAGCAAAGCCATTTGCGAACATGATAGGAGTCAGTCAGTTTTGGACCAATATTGAGCATTTTTAACGTTAGTCAACAGAACATAATGTTTTAATTTGTGTTGTAATAAATAAAGAATTATATTTAATGAGAATGAAAGCAAAACCAAAAAAAATAGAGGAAGTGAAGGGGAGTACCTATTTAACCAAATTACGTATCGATCCTCGAACCGTAATTATGGTAAGAACCAAAGAAAGTTTAAAAAATTGGAAGGCAAAGTATCCTGATGCTGTAGAACTTGTTTAATTGCAAGTTTTACATCCATTTTTTTCTTTTGAAGTAAATTACCAATCCCCCCATAATAC
Organism: Bacteroidota bacterium; assembly: GCA_037127575.1. Taxonomy (GTDB): domain Bacteria; phylum Bacteroidota; class Bacteroidia; order B-17B0; family Aurantibacillaceae; genus Aurantibacillus. The sequence continues at coordinate 2,302 of JBAXXZ010000429.1, forward strand.
TCAGCATAAAAACCCAAGCACCTGCATATCCGTAAGGTGATTTTAATTCAGGCATATTATCGAAATTCATCCCGTAAACACCGGCCACAAATGTTACCGGAATAAAAATACTCGACATAATTGTGAGTACTTTCATCACTTCGTTCATTTTATTTGAGTTGGTACTTAAATAAATATCCATCATGCCGCTTAATAAATCACGGTATGTTTCTACTGTATCAATAATGCGTGTGCTATGA
>JBAXXZ010000430.1:0-2540 GCA_037127575.1 Bacteroidota bacterium
TCCGTATACATGGTTAACACACGTAAGATTAAATCTTTGTCGGCAATGGTAGATTGTTCCATTAAACTTTTGAAACCATCCCAGTCTTCTTTGGTTGTACCAACTTGGTATTGATCTTTGGTTTTACCGAAAGTTACTTCTTTGTTTTTGTTTTTTAGAAACTCACTCATTACAGCTGCAGAACCCGAATTAGCACGGTCTTTAGCCAAGTTTTCGTTTTTATCGGTTTCTCCATCGGGAGAAGCATAAGCCGAAACTGAAATGCCTTTAAATTGGTAAAACGGGTTACTTAGGTTATGAGAAATAAATTCATTGATGGTCTTCATTTCTTCTGTTTTTAATTCAGAAGGACGAACCACCGATTGATTAATGACATAATAAATGTGAGTGCTTTGGTTTGCCGGAACAACCTTAACGAAGGCGTCTTTTGCCATCATTGGTTTTTCATCGTTACGCACTAAAAGTGACGTAACCATGGTTCCATCGGCAATTTCAACCGGAGCAAAAGCTTTCTTTTTGGCTTTTACCTGACCTTCGCCACGTAATTCAAGTTTAGCATTACGCATACCTGATTCGTAAGCAAATTTTTCTGACGCGTAACTGAAAGTTCCACCAGAAGAGAAAGCGATTTTTTGACCACTTCCGGTAGCTTTTTCACCAACTAAAACAACAGGTTTTAAGGCTTTTTCGCCACCACTGCTGTATTTAATAACAGGCGTGAGTGTGAGGATTACTTTCTTGGCAAATAACTTAGGGTTAAATTTCCCGCTTACGGTAAATTGAACACTATCGCCGTGCATTTCAATAGGATTTGGGGTCATTGTGTACTTAATGTCCTTTTGTTTTTTAATCATTTTACCAAGCCCATCACAGCTAGTTAAAATTACAGCTACCGATAAACCGGCTCCTAGGATGCGTACGAATTTTGTATTCATTATTATACAGTTGAGTTTATAGCAGACAAAAGTAAAAATTTTTTTAACATAAATAGGTTTTAGCCTTAAAATGTTAAAATTTAAGCCTTTATTTCGTTATTTTTAACAAGTTACTGGTTTTAAGCATCTAAGAATGGACGATTTGCCTTAATTCTGGAAAATCTAATTATTTGTTCTAAAAGAAATAATGTTGTTGATAAACTGCTAAATTTGCATTTTTTTGGAAACGGCAGCAAGCAATATTTTGACAGAACACATTCGGTATTCTAAATTTTCGGGTTATTTAAAACTTACCAAATTTCGTTTGGGTGGCCTTGTGGTATTTTCGGCACTGCTTACTTACCTCACTGTTTGTGAACCTTTTGTTTGGACAGAGTTCTTAGCCATTGGACTGGGTGGTTTTTTAATTACATCGGCTGCCAATGGTTTTAATCAAATTATTGAAAAGGACCTTGATAAATTAATGGACCGGACCAAGAACAGACCAATGCCGACTGAGGTTTTGAACAGTACAGAAGCTTTAATTTTTTGTTCGGTATTTGGGGTTTTAGGAACCATCTTATTGTGGGTTTATACCAATCCGTTAAGCGGTATATTAGGCTTTGTATCCATTATTTTGTACGCGGTTGTTTATACACCTTTAAAACGCATCACCCCTTTTTCGGTATTTGTGGGAGCTTTCCCGGGCGCCTTGCCAACGTTAATTGGTGGCGTAGCGGCCAGTAAAGGTTTTGGCGAAGTGAGCTTTTTTACTTTTTTACTTTTTATGGTTCAGTTTGTGTGGCAGTTCCCCCATTTTTGGTCGCTAGCCTGGTTTAATAATGAAGATTATGCGAAGGCCGATTTTCATTTACTGCCTTCTAAAGGGGGTAAAGACGAGTTTTCGAAATTTCAAATTCTCTTGTATTCGGTGTTTTTATTAACGGTTAGCATAATGCCATTTGTGTTTCATTTTGTTGGATTGATAAGTACGGGAGCCATTCTGATTTGTGGCATTGCCTTGTTGCTGCAGGCTTATAATTTTTACCGCATCCCAACCAACGAACACGCTAAAAAATTATTTTTAATCACATTAATTTACCTGCCCTTAGTGCAATTAGCACTAATGACAAAATCTTAAAAAATTATGACAAGCGAAACAATTGAGGTGAAAAAAGAAAAGTCGCATAAGGGCGAAATAAAAATAGCCGAACGCAAAGTGGCCAAACCATTATTGTACATTGGTATTGTAAGCATTGTAATGTTATTTGCCGGCTTAACAAGTGCTTATGTGGTGCGGGCAGATAATGGCAATTGGCTAGTATTTGAATTGCCGAGTGTGGTTATTCTAAGCACCGCCATCATTATAACCAGTAGTTTAACCATGTTAATGGCTCAGTTTGCCATAAAAAAAGACAATTATACCTTAACCAGTTTGGGTTTGTTTTTAACCCTGGCCTTGGGTGTAGCCTTTTTCTTCACACAAATGGAAGCTTGGAAAGAGTTGACTGCTCAAAAAATATTTTTTGTCGGCAAATATGCGAATGCCTCGGGATCTTTTTTATACCTCATTGCCTTGGTACATTTATTCCACATGTTAGGAGGCTTAATTGCCTTGTCTGTATC
>JBAXXZ010000431.1:0-2534 GCA_037127575.1 Bacteroidota bacterium
AAGTAGTGGATGGTCTTGAAGAGCTGGTGAAAAAGCACCATCCGGACTTACACGATTCAGAAAAATATGTGATGATGGAATTTGTGTTGCACGGAATGGCAGAGCATTCGTTGTTAAGCAAAAACAAATTAATTTCAGGTGTGAGTTTTAAAGATTTATTCGGCTCATTGCTAAACCAAAATTTATAAGCAAAAAAAATTTCTTAGTGATTAAAACTGTTGCGTAAGTGCAACATTTTAATGGCGGTAATGGCGGCTTCATCGCCTTTGTTACCATGCTTTCCGCCGGCACGGTCAATCGCCTGTTGTTGGTTGTTTGGCGTTAAAACACCGAAAACAAAGGGTTTGTTGTATTTCATGTTGAGGTCGGTGATACCTTTGGCTACCGCATCGCAAATAAAATCGAAATGACGCGTTTCACCTTGTATCACGCAACCCAAACAAATAATGGCATCTACATCACTTAATTCGGCCATGTATTGGGCACCTAAAGTCAATTCAAAACTACCGGGCACCGATTGTATGTGGATGTTTTCTTTTTGTGCCCCATATTGTAAAAGGGTATTAACAGCACCTTCTTTTAAAGCGTTGGTAATTTCAAAATTCCATTCCGAATAAACGATACCAAATTTGAAGGCCTTTGCCGAAGCCACTTCGCTTCCCTCGCTAACTGATAAATTTTTATTTACACTGCTCATGATAATTGACAAAAAAAAAGTCTGCTTTTTGGAGGCAGACTTTAATGATTTAATGTTTGATTATAAATTCCCTAAGGCTTTTACCCTTGCTATAGACTTATCCATTTCAACGGCTTCTTGCGATTTTTGGTGTTCTTTTTGAATGCGTTCGTAAACTTTTAAAGCTTCAGCAAAATTGCCGCTTGTTTCAAAAGCAAGGCCTGCCTTTTTAAGATATAAAGGAGTAGTAAATGTATTGTTGCTGTTTTCGGCAGCTTTTAAATAATATTTAATGGCATCGGCCGAATGATTTAATTCCATATGAGCATCACCAATGGCGCCAATGGCAATAGAAGAGATGATTTCATCTTTTCCATTGAATTTACTTAAACACTCAATGGCTTGTTCAAATTTGCCGGTTCTTAAATAACAAACACCGGCATAGTAATTGGCTAAATTACCGGTTTTGGTCATGCCGTATTCTTCAGCAATTTGTTCAAAGCCTTTCATTGGTTTTTGTCCTTCTGAACTAAACACCATGTTACCACCTTTTAAAGCCAAATTAAAGCTGTCTTTTGCTAATAATTCTTCTGCCCAAAAAATTTCGTTCGATGCTTCGGTTTCTTGCTCAGGCAAGTAGTAAAATTTGAAAAAACAAAAAATGCCGATTATTGCGATAAGTCCACCACCAACGTATTGAACCAATTTCTTATTGTTTTCATAAAAAAGTTGAAGCCCGTCTAAATTTGGGTCAATCGACTTGCGCGGTTGTTCTACCGTTTCTGAAGCAACATTCTCAGTGTTGTCAACTGAAGTTTCGTCTTTTAAATCAGCCATTTTAAATTTTAAAATTAGAGGGCGAAGATAGTATTTTTTAGTTCAAAACGGAATTTTTAAGGGGCTGAAGCCTAAAAATAAGCGTATTTTTGTCGAAATACATGTTTCTTAAGCAAATATCCCTGATAAACTTCAAAAATCACGCTGAATTTGAGGCCCAATTTTCTGAAAAGATCAATTGTTTTGTAGGGAACAATGGTATGGGCAAAACCAATTTATTGGATGCCATTTATTATTTATCCTTTTGCAAGAGTTTTTTTAATTCTGGAGATTTACAAAACATCAAACACCAGGAGGATTTTTTTGTTATCAAAGGCCTTTTCGAAAAGTTTGAAGAAGAAAGTGAAGTGTATTGCGGTATAAAACGAAACCAAAAAAAGGTATTCAAAAAAAACAAAAAAGAATACAGCCGTTTAAGTGAACACATTGGCCAGTTTCCATTGGTGATGATTTCGCCCAGTGATGCCGAACTGATCAATGGCATTTCGGAAGTGAGGCGTAAGTTTTTAGATGGCATCATTGCCCAATACAATGCGCCTTATCTCGAAAAACTCATAGCCTATAACCAGGTGTTGAAACAGCGCAATGCCCTTTTAAAAATGTTTCACGAAAACCGCTACTTTGATGCCGAAACCTTAGATATTATTGATGAGCAGTTGTGCAATGCCGGCAAGGTGATTTTGCAAACACGCTTAAATTTTTTAAAAGAGTTTACACCCATTTTTAATAAACATTACCGTTTTATTTCGAATTTACACGAAGAGGTGAGTTTGCATTATGAAAACAGTTTGGACGAGAGAGATTTTAAAACGGCACTCATGACATCTTTGGCCAAGGATAGGGTGGTTCACCACACCACGGTTGGTCCGCACAAAGATGATTTAGAATTTAAAATTAACGGCTACGATTTAAAAAAATATGCTTCACAGGGGCAGCAAAAATCGTATTTGTTGGCCTTAAAATTGGCCCAATTCGATTTAATTAAACAACATAAAAATACCAAACCGCTTTTGTTGTTGGA
>JBAXXZ010000432.1:0-2534 GCA_037127575.1 Bacteroidota bacterium
TATAAAACAAGCATACTGGTACTTAATGCACACCGATTATGCTGAAAAGTTAATCCCACAGGTTGAAGAAGACATTCATGATGTAAAGTGGTTTACAATTGATGAAATACGTAGCACTGTTTTACCTAAAACCTATTATACCATTGCTGATTTGGTGAAGGGGGAATTGGGGATTGATAATTAAAATTTTTCAGAATTCATCCTTAATCATTGCCTACTCGTTAAAATGAAGGAGTGCAAATAAGTCTTATAAATTCACGAGACAATTTTTTTTAGTATATTTAAGTGCAAGTTTTCTACCGCTTTTAATTTATTTAAAAGAGGAAAGTCCGGGCAACACAGGGCAACCTGCCACTTGAAAGGGTGGGTACATTTGCAGGAATGCAGTTGTAACAGAAAGTGCCACAGAAAACAAGGTAGCCCTGAAGCAGACGCTTGCGCCTCGCTTCAAGGTGATAGTGAAAACGTGAGGTAAGAGCTCACGGGTATTTTTAGTAATAGAAATACAGGGTAAACCTCAGGTGTTGAAAGACCAAATAGGTTGCGATAACAGGCGGCCCGTCTTATCTTCGAAAGGAGAGTCGCAACGGGTAGGTCGCATAGATAAATGGTAGATATACCCCCGACTTTGTTGTTGGGGATGAAACAGAACCCGGCTTACAAACTTGCAAATAAAAACAAAGCGATTAATCTGGTTGATTCATCGCTCAATTCGATGAAAAACCAAAAAGTTAGGCCTTAAGTTATTCTGGTTAAAAGCCCAATAATTAATAGTATTACTGCTGCTGAGGCGCATAATACTGCCAACAGCGTAAAGGTTGAATCAGCTAAACCCAATACAAAAAGCACCAAGGCTATTATTAAAAGTAAAAAGGCAATCTTTCGCAACACTTTACGAATCACCTTTTTTACAATGGCTTGTTTTTCAAGTTTTTGTTTAGAAACAGATTGACCAACCTGTATTTTAGAACTTGGTGTAAATATTTTAAGCGTGTTAGAGTTGTTTTTAAGTGCAACACCTTTTGAGAAAAAAGTGACAATTTTCTTTTTAAATACATTCACGCTTTTGTGTTCTAGCGTTTCAATATTTTTTGCTTCTTTCTTAAAAACAATAAGCTTTACAGGTACCTCCGCTGTATTTGTAGTTTTATTTTCAGTCTTCTTTAGCGCGTCGGTTGCTAAATTGTTTTCTTTTTTATGGTGATTGGATGCAAAATAGAAACCCTTGTTATAGCGCCTTTTTTGTAAAGAAAATTTGGTGCCACAAGAAAATAAAAATGCACTTAAGACTAGGAGGGAGATAATTTTTTTCATGGTATTATTATACAATAAAGATATAAAATTTCACTGAAATGTCATTCTACCTGATTCATACTTCTCATAATCACAAAAAACAAGGCCGACAACAAACCACTCGCCAGTGCAAACAATAAATAGGCATTGGCAGAAGTGGCTAAAAACAACATTAAGTAACCAATACCAGCAACGGCAAACAATCCGGCTAATATGCAAACCAAAACAAAAAGGGCGGTGCCCGGAACATTTTTATCCTTATCCGGAAGCACGAATAGATTAGACCTTTTTTTATTGTACTTAACTTGAGATTTTACGGCAATGGTTTTATGGTCATATTTTTTTGCAACTAACACGACTAATTTTCTGTCAGTTAATACCTCTGAAACTGATTCACTGCTCATTGGTATTGCCATTTCAATATTAGGCTTAGCTTGAGGTGCCTCAGCTTTTGAAAGGTTTTCTTGAGGAAATAAAAATTTTCTTTTGTTAGCTGAATGAAGATTTGACACGACATTATTTTTATGAGACTTCGCCCAATAAAATCCTTTGTTGTAATGCCGTTTTTGCACATTGTATTTGGTTGCGCAAGATACAAAGAGGCTTAGTAATAAAATACTGATGAATGATTTCATTGTTTTCAATTAATGAATGTGTTGAATAATTTCTTCGCAAATAAATTCGGCGGCTTTTCCATCACCGTATAATGACGGAAACTTTAGATCCTTTTTTAGAAACAGTGCATTAAATGCATTTTTTATTCTTGCCTCATCAGCATCAGCTACAATGGCCGTGCCACATTCAACCAATTCAACCCATTCGGTTTCGGGTCTTAAAATAACACAGGCCTTTTCAAAATAGAAAGCTTCTTTTTGAACACCACCACTATCAGTCATCACCAAACAGCAATTTTTTTCAAGTGCAATCATTTCTAAAAATGAAGCCGGATCAGTCATTTTAAATTTGGGATTCGCTTTAACAGCTTCTAAATTTTCTTTACTTAAGTTTTGTTCCAATAATTTTGCTGTTCGAGGATGAAGCGGCAACACCACATCCAAATTATTTTGATTGGAAATATCATTTAAACTTTTGAAAAGACTGTTAAGGCGCAATGGCTCATCAGTATTATGATTACGATGAATGGTGGCTAAAATAAATTGGTTTTTTTGTAATTGTAATTTTTGAAGGATGCTTGTTTTTTGATCGGCGAGTTCACTAAAAAATAAGCTGTTGTCATACAT
>JBAXXZ010000433.1:0-2533 GCA_037127575.1 Bacteroidota bacterium
CACTCTTTTAAATAGGCGAATTTGAATTTTTTATCTGTGTTTAATAAACTTGAATGCACAAACACAACTAGTGCGCTTTATGTTGGCAGCACGTATACAACTCCCGCCTTAAATCAAACAACCATTTATTACGTGGCCAATACCATTACCAATACGCCTGTAGTTGGCGGCCGCTTAAGCAATGTAAACGGGGCTTATTTGGCCAATGCCAATCAATGGCAAGTTTTTGATGTAGTGCAAAGCGGCATGCTCAATTCGGTTGTGATGTATGCACAAACAGCCGGCAACCGTTATATCGAATTGCGTAATTCAACAGCCAATATTGTCAATTCTACAGTAGTAAACCTCAGTGTTGGCGCCAATACTGTGGTGTTGAATTTTCCGCTCGCACCCGGCACAAATTATCAATTGGGATTAACAAACGGGTCAACCTGCGATTTATACCGATCAAACGCCGGAAATTTGTATCCATATAACATTGGTAATTGCGTAAACATCACAAGCTCAAGTTCGGGTACAGGGTATTATTATTGGTTTTATAATTGGTCGGTAACCAAAGATGATTGTTTGAGTCCTCTGGCCTCAGTTTATGTGAATGTAAATGCCACCATTCCATCCACTATCAGTGTTCCTTCTATTTATATTTGTAAAGATGATGCTCCTGTGATTCCAACAGCAACGCCATCGGGCGGTAATTTTTTTGGAACCGGTTATTCTTCTGGTGTCTTTCATCCCTCAATTGGTACAGGTGTTTATTTTATTCATTACAATACAAATGATGTAAATGGTTGTTTCCGCAGCGATAGCTTAGAAATACAGGTAACAGAGTGTTTGGGTTTTGCAAACATTAATCAAACCAATGGCTTGCAAATTTATCCCAATCCTGCTAAAACTATGCTGGTTGTAAAACAAAGCAATCCATTAACTAAAAAAATAATGATTGCAGATATGCAAGGCCGATTGATTTTAATTGAAGAAAATATTTCCGAAACAACAACCATCCATTTGCCGCTTTTGGCAAAAGGAATGTATGTGTTGAGCTTGCAAGATTTAAATAACAAACAATTGCACTCACAAAAGTTGTTGATAGACTAGCGTTTTTGATTTAGCGTTTAAAGAATTGACTTAATTTTCTTAAGGGCTTTAAATACAAGGTAAAGAAATAAGGCTTCAGCCCATTTATTTGCCAAGCTTTCCGGTCTTCATGATTGGCAAACAATCTGTTTTTAAGCGACAAATTACTTTTTCCCCCAACCCGCATTTTTACGGTGAAATAGGGTAGGTAAGCCAATTTAATTTTGTTTTTAAAAATCAAACGGAGCATTAATTCGTAATCCGCAGCACTTTTAAACGTGGTGTTAAACACACCATATTTTTGATAGATTTCTTTTTTCACAAAAAAGGTTGGGTGAGGTGGCATCCAGCCAAACAAAAACGACGACTTAGTGTATGTGCCGCTTTTCCATGTTCTGATGATTTTATCTGTATTGTTTTTGTCAACATAGTATAAGTCGCTATACACAGCATCACAGCCCATTTTTAGAAAAGTATCAACATAGCGCTGAATGACGCCGGCATCGGTGTAAAAGTCATCGGAGTGAATAAATCCAATAATATCGCCACTCGCCATGGCTATGCCTTTGTTTAATGCATCATACAATCCTTCGTCTTTTTCGGAAATTATTTTTGAAATTTTATTGGCATATGTATTTACAGTCTCTAAGGTGGTATCATTCGAGCCACCGTCAACAATAAGGTATTCAATGTTTGGATAATCTTGACTCATCACCGATTGAATTGTTTGTTCAATGGTTTCAGCTGAGTTATAAGTAACAGTTATGATGGAAACTTTCAAGATTGTAAACTTAAAGCAAATTCAATTAAAGAAGTGAAATAAAAATCAATGTGTTCATGTTTCAATGACTGATCAGAAATAAAGGCGCATTTCATGTGCAAATTTTTACCAAAAGCCATGTCGGATAAACTATCGCCAACGATAATGCTCTTGTTAAAATCGATTTCAGGAAAATCTTTCTTGGCTTCAAGTGCCATGCCTATTCCGGGTTTTCTTGAGGGGTGGTTGTCGCTGCTCAAATAAGGCGAAAAATACACTTTATCAATTCGGCCTTGGTAAAAGGCAATTTCATATGTCATGTTTTTATGAATGACTTCCAAATCTTCTACTCTGTATAGCCTTTTACCAATGCCTTGTTGGTTGGTAGCCACCACAATTTTTCCGAAAATTTTATGACAAATTTTAAGGGCATCAAACACGCCATCTAAAAACTCAAACTCAATCCAGTTTTTAACATAATCGTTATCAAGTTTTTTGTTGATCACACCATCGCGATCTAAAAACAAGGTCCAACTTTTATCAATATTTAAATCTTTCAAAATCATGTTGTGCTTGTTTAAAATCTTCAGGTAAACCGATGTCAATAAAATAGGCATCAAATTCAAAGCCCATAAAATGAATATCAGATAATTTTTTTTCAAAAAAATCTTTCTCTATTGAAAATGCAGATAGGGATGC
>JBAXXZ010000434.1:0-2533 GCA_037127575.1 Bacteroidota bacterium
GCCATAAACAGTGCGTAAAATGCGTTCATAATTTGGATTAAAATAATAATCTTTCATTTTATTCAAATGCATTAATGAGAAAGCCAAAAACAAAGAAACATAAACGTAAGGGATGCTTTTTGATTTTAGGTTCAATCGGTTCTTTAACAAATCGTTTACCACAAAAAAGGTCATACCCGCTAAAATGGATAAACCCGGTAAAATTTGAATCCAATAGTGACCATAAAAATAATAACCCGGAACAATGGTAATGCCTGAAAAGAAAATTAAAGTGAGTGCAAAAAACTTTTGACGCCAAGTAATGTTCTTTAAAAGGAAGGCTGCCAAAGCAAATAAGGCGTGGTACCAGAAAAATTTGTATTCGGATGTGATGGAGTTGTACATGTACTCGAAATATTTTTTACCATCAGTCCAAGGAATTTTATTCACGTATTTTTTTGGAATTTCATAGGTCCAGAACAACATTTCATTAAATGAACCTTTTAACATGATGAGCATAAAAGTGAAGCCAATCACAATAAAAACACCCAAAGAATAAATACTTGCATGAATGATTAATTCCTTAATTGGTTTTTTCTTTCCTGAAAATGTAAAATCGCTGATGATGACAAACCCGCCCCATAACACCAAAAACATCCCGCTGGTTTTGGTCATAAATGCACAACCCATGGCCAAACCCATGGCCAAATAAGTTTTCCAGCCCGGATGTGATAAGGTGTAAGAATATAAAAAGATGCCGATACTCACAAAAAATGCTACAGCATGTTCGCCTTGCACAGTGTAACCGCTAAGGTTTGGACACATTGAAACGATGGCAAAAGTAGTAGCAGTAATAACGCCTGCCAAAGGTGAGAACAAACGTTTCGACGCCATGAATAAAAAAATCATGGTAATAATGTTCACGTACATAAAACCCATGTGCATGCCTTTAACCGTATCACCAAAAATGGCTACAATGGTGGCGAAAAAATAAAAAATACCGGGAAACTTTTGCTCATAAAAATCTTTGTATGGAATTTTCCCTTCTAATAATAATTTACCGTAATATGAATAGGCGCCCTCATCTCTTTCGAAAGGAATGTTGTAAAATTTAGAGCGAATAAGGATGACCAATAAGATTAAACAAGCCAAAATGCCATACGCCACTTTTTCTTCTTGATTGAAAGAAAACTTGCCTAATACAAGGCCGTTATTCTCTTTTTTCTGAATGGATTCGCCCTTTGCGGTGGATTGTGCTTTTGCCATATTATTGAATGTTGTGCTGTAGCGATTTTATATAATTATATGTTTTACTAATCCCCTCCTCTATTGAAGTGAATTTAAATTCTGGATGAAGTTTCGAAATTTTTGAATGATCCAAATCAATAAAGGCATTGTCGCTTTGACGACTTTGTTCATAATGCACTTTAAAATCTTCATGCACCACTTGTTTCATGATGTTGATGAGATCATTGATTGAGTAAGTGTTGTCGGAAGACACATTAAATACATCTGAAGTATTGCTATTAGAAATAGAATGCAACATTAATTGTGCCACATCCTTCACGTAAATGTAATTGCGTGTGATGTTGCCATCGCCAAACACTTTAACCTTTTGGAGTTGCAGGATATGTTCTAAAAAAGTATTGATGATGCCCAAACCTTTTGCGGTGTTTTGTCCTTCACCGTAAACGTTCGAAACCCGATAAATATCAAATTGAATATTGTATTTTGTTTTGTAATAATTCAACATATGCTCCATGTGTAATTTCATGATGCCATATGGCGAAAAAGGTTGTGTGGCGGAAGTTTCATCAACTTTACCTTGGGTGGTACCGTATACTGTTCCGGCACTTGAAACAAAGGCCACTTTGCTGATGTGTTGTTTTGCTGCCACTTCCATAAAGTTTAAGAAAGGCAGTAAATTTTGTTCCACTTCTTTATAAGGATTATGCCATGAACTTGATGGAATGCTATCGGAACTTAAATAATAAACCAAATCCATGCCTTTAAAATCATCAATAAACGATTCAGGATGGTTTAAATCGATGCAATGGTAATTTGCTTCGGTACCGGATAAATTGCTTTTACTTCTCCCAAAAAGGTGTAATTCCGTTTGTGCTGCTTTTGAAAGCGCTGAGGCCAGGTGTTTAGCAATAAAACCATTCGATCCAACTATGGCAATTTTCATCATTCGATATTAATGGTTTGATCAATAACCGAGTATGGACGATTGCGCACTTCATCGTAAATACGAACAATGTATTCGCCAATAATGCCCAAACAAACAAGGATTAAAGAACTGAAGAATGAAATTAGAATGGATAAAGTGGCAAAACCTTTTACCGGAATGCCGCTGAAAAAATAACCATATACAGTGACAGCTGAATAGGTAAGGGCAAAACTTAAACCCAATACCCCTAAAATGGTGATGACACGAATTGGCACCGAAGAAAATGAGAAGATGCCATCCATGGCAATCTTTAATAATTTTTTTAAGGTATAACCCGATTCACCTGCCAAACGGGCGTGACGCTCGTACTCTACCCCAATT
>JBAXXZ010000435.1:0-2531 GCA_037127575.1 Bacteroidota bacterium
ATACCAAATGGCATTAATTATCAATGGTATCATCCTTTAGGGTTTCAGTATGCAACCGCTCCATCAGCGCCACTTGCATCAGCGCAAGCAACCGATAATGGGTCTTATACAGTAACTGTGGAAGAGCCTTTTCAAGTTGGTCCGGGTACCGGTACCACTTGTCCAAGAACGGGCATTACATCTGTTAGTGTTGTTGTTACCAGTCCGATTTCTGCTACAGCATCACCTGCAGGCATTGTTTGTGAAAATGATAAAATTAATTTTAATGCCGGTGCTTCCGGTGCCTTTGGATGGTCGTGGGCAGGACCAAACAGTTTTTCTTCTTCTGTAGCCAATCCAGTAATCAATCCGGCTAAGCCTAGTAATACCGGGCAGTATACTGTAACCGCTTTATTTACGAATAATGTAATTACGTGCACAACGAATACAATTGTAAACGTAACGGTGATTGCGGTTAATCAACCAGCCATTACCATGCCAAACAGTGTTTGTCAAGGCGTTTCGGCCGTGTGTTTTAGTGCTACTGCCAATACGGCTATTGCCTGGACATGGTCGGGCCCAAACAATTATTCGGCTACTGCTCAAAGTAGTTGTGTGCTTAATCCGCAACCAAACGCTGCCGGTGTATATTATGTCACCGCAAAATTTGGCATTGGTTCTTATACATGTGCCTCATCCAATTCAGTACAATTAAATGTGGTACCGGTGAATACTGTTTCAGTGATTCCACCGGCGCCGGTTTGTATGCCGGGTAATGGGTATTTACAGGCTAGCGCAACCGGCGCTTACCAATATTCATGGGTTGGTCCAAATAATTTTAATTCACCTGCATCAAATCCAATTGTATATTATCCCAACACCAACGCAAGTGGTATATATACTGTTACAGCCTATTTTAGCGGGGGAAATATTATTTGTAGTAATACCAATACCGTTAGTTTAACAGTTAATCCAATTTTAACCTTTAGTTTAAATCCACGACAACAGGCTTGTTATAATACATCCTTAACCATTACGGGTCCGGTTGGTGCAACATCTTATACATGGACCAGTTCGAATGGTTTTATGGCAAACACAAAGGATATTTATTTTGCCTCTATTCAACCAAAAAATTCGGGTACTTATACCTTAAATGTAAATCTTGGGCCTTGTATTACTTCGGGTAGTACCACCATTGATATTTTAACGCCAATTGCTTATACCATGAATCCACTGAGCAGAACTGTTTGTAGTGGAGACACTACTTTTGCTGAGGTTGGGGTAACTGGAGGTAGTCAAAATTACGCATACGATTGGAACCCTTCGATTTATTTCACAGATGATCAAAGGGGACCTAAAAAAACCATTATTCCTACCAGTACCATTTATTACAATATTACGGCATACGACATTGCTTGCCCGAACTATACCGTTATTACATCATTCTCATTAAATGTGAATCAGCCACCTAAACCAAAATTGGATTTAGCGAACATAAGGGGTTGTCAGCCATTAATTCAGATGTATGATCCACAAACTAAAAATGAAGCATTTGTAACCACTTTTGATTTTGGCGGACTTATGAAATACCAAACCAATGATACTAACGGAAAGATGGTGATACCTTTGTATGAAGCAGGCGTTTACACATTAACTGTTTATTCAAAAGGTAAAAAAGAATTTGGTGGATGTACCGGTGTGTATCAATTTCCTTATCCAATAGTTGTAGATCCTAAGCCAGGTTCAGATATTACTTGGAATCCTCAGATGCCAACCACCAACGATCAAATTACTTTTTATCCGTCGTATACAAATGGTCCTATTGTAAAGCGCTTTTGGATGTTTTCGGGAGGTTCACCTGCAGAAATTGATACGGCCATTAAAATTGGTCCGGGTACCGACACAAGCAATGTAATGAACCCTGTAAGAAAATACAATGAACTTGGTAAATATCCAATAATGTTAATTCAACAAACAGAAGTGGGTTGTATTGATACCATTGCAAGGTACATGGCCGTAACCGATGATTTTAAGGTGTATATTCCGAATAGTTTTACACCAAATGCTGATGGCTTAAACGATTTGTTTTTGGTAAAAGGCAGTGGCATGAAAACTGAAGGATTTTCGATGGAAATAAAAGACCGTTGGGGCAATACAGTATACAGTAGTTCAGATATTACAGCAGGCTGGGATGGCCGTGTAAACGGTTTAAATGCTGAATTGGGTAATTATATTTATCGAATACGGGCAGTGGGCATGAATGGTGAAGGCCGAAAAGAATTTGTGGGTCATGTGACCTTAATGAAATAAAAACACATAACTTTTAATAAATCCCTTTCAAAGCTTGGAAGGGATTTTTTATTTTAGGCCAATCTAAAACAAGAATGAATGAAGCAGTATCATGATTTGATGAAGCATGTGCTTGCGCATGGCGCGAAAAAAACCGACCGAACAGGAACGGGCACAGTGAGCGTATTTGGATATCAAATGCGATTTGATTTAAGTGAGGGATTTCCCTTATTAACAACAAAAAAGCTACACACAAAAAGTAT
>JBAXXZ010000436.1:0-2528 GCA_037127575.1 Bacteroidota bacterium
TTGATACAGTTTTTTATTTGCGGCCACTCGTTTTCGTCGGTTTCTTTTCTTTCACTTTTTAACACATCCGGAAATTTTAAAACCTGTTGAACGGCATCCGATAAGGGCACATTCAGTTCTAGCGCCAAGTTTCTAAGTTGATCATGGTATGCTTTGGCCAATTCAAGATTGATTTCAACCGGTGTTTGCGTTTTTTTGGATTCGATATAGACACTTAAATCAATTTTCCCTCTTTCCATTTGCTTCGAAATGTCGTTGCGAATTTCTAATTCATAATTTCTTAATCCTGATGAAAGACGCAGGCTGATATCCGCACCTTTACTGTTGAGTGATCGAATTTCCACTTGAATGGTTTTGTCTTCTAACTCTAAGGTGGCTTTTCCAAAACCGGTCATTGATTTAATCATGATGCAATTGTATTAGATTTTTTATTAACGAGATATAAGCCGAAAATGATGAGGGCCCCTGAAAATATTTTGGTCGCTGTTAAATGGTCTTCTCCCAAAGCAATGGCAAATAAAGAGGCCAGAAAGGGTTGCAGGTAAATGTATGCACTTACAGTGTTGCTGCTTAATTCCTGAAGGCCGTATAAATTTAAAAGATAAGCCAAAAAAGTAGTGGCAATTACCACAAAACTTAGTGCCATCCATGCATGGTTGTTAAAGGCGGCAAAGTTTGTGTTGATGGCGAAATTAATGCCAATAGGCACGATGTAAATACTGCCAAATAGAAACAACCAACGCATGGCTGTTACTGTATTGTATTTCATCATAATGGGTTTGGCCATCACAATAAAAAACGCCCAAGAAGCTGAATTAATCAGTGTCATTAAGTCACCGGCAATGGTGTTGGAGCCTACTTCAAAATTGCCGCGGTATCGCAATATTAAGAAGGCCCCGGTAATGGCCATAACAAGCCCTCCGGTTTTTAAGATGGTTATTTTTTCCTTTAGGATAATGAGTGTGCAAATAAAAACGATGATGGGGTTAGAAATCATGATAATGGACGAGTTAATGGGTGTGGTAATGCTCAATCCATAAATAAAAAAAATCTGGTTAATGATCACACCAAACAAAGCTAACCAAGCCAATTTAAAAAGATCTTTCCTTTCAACTTTTTGGGTCTTTACAAAAACCGATAAAATCCAAAAGAGCGCAGTAGCCCCAATAATTCTAAAAAACACAATACTCATTGGGCCAATAAAGGTAGGCATCAAGCCTTTGGCAATTGAATAATTCAGGGCATAAATTAACTGGGCGGCAAATAGAGCAATATGTCCTTGTAAAGCTTTCGTCAAAACGATGCAAAGATGCATTTTTTTTATTTTATTGCGTTAATTTGTAATAAATGACTTATCATGATCAAATAGGAAACACTTTACATTTTAAGCAAAGCCCAAAGCGTATCATTTCCTTGGTGCCTTCTCAATCAGAATTTCTTTGGGATCTTGGCTTAGGTGCTGATTTGATAGGCATTACAAAATTTTGTGTGCATCCACCTGAGATGTTCAAAAGCTTAGCGCGCATTGGTGGCACCAAAGAACTCAATTTAGATAAAATTAGGGCTTTAGCACCTGAGCTCATTATTGGAAATAAAGAGGAAAACGACGCGTTGCAGATTGCAACTTTACAAAAGGAGTTTAATGTTTGGATAAGCGATATTGTAAATTTTAAGGGAACTTATGAAATGATGCAAAGTCTTGGTAAAATTTTAAACCGAGAAGAGGCTGCATTGAAAATCACAAATGATATTCACAGAAGCCTAGATGGTATTCAAAATATTTTACCTCCGCTTAAAGTGGCTTATTTTATCTGGAACAAGCCATACATGTTGGCTGCCAATAGCACTTTTATTCATTTTGTTTTAACTGACTTGGGTTTGACGAATGTGGTTGGTCAATTCGAACGCTATCCAGTTTTTGATGAACAACAATTAAAGGCACTCAATCCCGATCTGTGTTTTTTGTCGAGCGAGCCTTTTCCATTTAATTCGCAGCACGCAGCGGTGCTTCAAGAAATTTTACCGAATGCAAAAATGATACAAGTAGACGGAGAAATGTTTAGTTGGTATGGCACGCGGTTAAAGTATTTGGCGGCTTATGTTGATGTTTTAAAACATCAATTAATCTAAACATTAAAGCAATTTCAATTCGTACTTGATTAGGATTGGGAAGTTAGAACATCTGCTACAACAAAGGTGCTGCCGCCAATGAGGATTAGGTCGTTTTTTTTAGCCGCTTTTTTTGCGGCCAATAATCCTGATTCAACAGTATTGTAAGCTTTTCCTTTTAATTTGGATTGATGCGCCAATTGCAGTAGTTCATTCGGGTCGAATGCCCTTGGAATGTTTGCTTTTACAAAATAGTACTGTGCATCTTTTGGTAGGAGTAGGAGGATTTTTGTTATGTCTTTATCATTTACAGCACCAAAAACAAAATGTAGTTGATGAAACTGCATGTGTTTTAAATGTTCAATTACTTGTTTAATACCGTCTTCATTGTGTCCGGTATCGGCAATTATCTTTGGCTG
>JBAXXZ010000437.1:0-2527 GCA_037127575.1 Bacteroidota bacterium
GCTTTTGCCTCCGGGCGCGGCACACAAATCTAAAACTTTAAGATCGCCTTGTAAATCCAATGATTGTGTTAATGCTTGCTCCAAAAACATGCTGCCGGCCTCTTGCACGTAGTAGGCGCCGGCATGAAACAATGGATCGTGCGTAAAATATGGTCTTTCGTTTAAATAGAAACCCTCATTGTTCCAGGCTACAGGATCATTTAAGTCAAAATCGAGACCAACCTTTTTGAAAGGATTTAAGCGAAGGGAAGTAATTAAACGATTGGCTTGGTGGGCCTCCAGGAATGCGGAATCATCAAAATTTGCGGTTTTTTTTAATTGATTAAGTAAAGCCTCCGGAAATTTAATCATGATACAAATGTGTTGCTTAGATAATGCAATAAATATATCAAAAATAGACCTTGAATGTTTAAAGCTTATGCGTAGAATTTTATTCTTTTCTTTTTATCTTTCTGCAAAAACAAATTGATGAAATACACAAGTTATCTTAAAGTAGCGATGGTTTTTCTTTGGCTTATTACAGTCAAAGGCTTTGCACAGCAAAATTTGGGCAAACAAAGTACAAGGTATTATTCCAAACATCCGGTTTGGATTGAAATGATGAATGATGCCAACGCAAATTATTACGAAACAATTAAAGCTTTTAAAGCCTATTGGAAAAATAGAGAATTGCCCAAAGAAACATTAGAGAGTGGAACTGATAATTTTGAAAAAGAAATGGGTTTGGAAGAAAATGAGAAGGAGGAAAAAGAAGTTAAACGTCGATCCGAAAAAGGCGTTTCATACGCAGCAGAGGTTAGGGCCTTTAAAGGATGGATACAAAGCAATCAAGCTTGGGTAAAGGCAGATGGCTATATTATGACATCTCAAGAAAGGCAGGATTTGATTACCCGCCAACAACAGGAATTAAAAGAGATTGAATTAAAAAACGGAAAAAAATAATATGAAACATCTATTTACCAACATCCTGTTTTTTGTAATTTTTGCACCATGTTTAATGCTTCGTGCCCAATTAGCCAATTGGACGCCGGTGCCCGGGGGGACAAATTTTCCGACCAATGTTTCGGGGCAGATTAACGGTTTTTCGAGAATTTCTCAAATGAAATTTCATCCAAGCAATCCCTTAAAATACTATTGTGTAACAGGTGAAGGCGGTTTGTTTTTAAGTAATAATCAGGCAGCGAGCTGGACGGTAGCGCCCGGTACAGAAAGTATCACCAATAGCTGTGCGGCCATTTGCATTGATTACACCAATGATCAAAATTTATTTTTAGGAACCGGTGATGCCAATTATTACAGTAATGGTGCCGGTATTTTTAAATCCACCAATGGCGGAATAAGTTTTAGTGCCACGTCTTTAGTGAATTGTTTGGTGATTGAAATTTTGCAGAATCCAACTAACGCTTCAGAGTTTGTTGCTGCCACCAATAAGGGTATTTACAAGTCAAGCAATGCAGGTTTAACATGGGCCGCCACAACCGCAACAAATATCCCTTTTTGTGATTTAAAAAGCAACGCCGCGGTGAATTCCCAAACGCTTTATGCAGCAAGCATGGAAAGTGTGCCAAAGTTTTTAAGGTCAACTGATTTTGGTACAACGTGGACACAAATTACGGCAGGTATAGTAAGTTCCTCAACCGTTATTCAAAGCGGTGCGCGTATTGCCGTTTGTCCCTCCTCAACCAATGTTGTTTATTTTAGTGTTATTGGAGACGGTGGCATTATGCATAAATCAAACAACAGTGGCTTGAGTTTTAATGTAAAAAAAGTCGGCGGTAGCCCTTTTTTAACTTACTACAGCAATACTGTTACTTCAAGTAGTCAAGGAAATTATAACCATGCCATTACCGTTGACGCTTTTGACCCATCAAAAATATGGTTACAAGCCCACAATACCTGGTTTTCTTCAGATAGTGGAGCTACATGGACCATGCAAACATTTTGGGCAAGCATTGTTCATACCGATATGCATCAATTATCTCAAGCGCCTTTTGACAACACCAAATTATACAGTTGTAACGATGGTGGGGTATGGTTAAGCACAGATGGCGGTAATACATGGACTGCTAAGAGTAACGGTTTGTATGCTTACGAAATAGGGAATGAAACAGGTATTAGTAGTTTTATTAAAAAAGATTTTGTGAGTATTGGAACACAAGACAATGGCAAACTGTATAGCGATGTAACAGGCTGGTTTACTATTGGCGGTGGCGATGATTATGCGAAGCGACAGGCTGATTACAACGGACATATTTATTTTGATGGAACAAATAGGCAATTAAGTCACACCGGTGCTGTTGGCGCTTATAATTTGCCTACAACAAATTGGAATTCATTTGCTTTTAACCGAACCAATCCTAATTTGGCATTTATGGGATTTACGGATGTGTACCGTTGTACAAATTTAAATTCAAGTTCTCCTACTTGGACGGCAATCACATCATTTAGTCAAACCATTAAGGTAGTGCACAGTAGTGTTGCCAATCCAAACCGATTGTATGTGTTGTTAGCAAACGGAACCTTGTAT
>JBAXXZ010000438.1:0-2520 GCA_037127575.1 Bacteroidota bacterium
AACCCAATCCATCTTTTTCATACACGGTAAACGGTTCTTGTCAGAATGTTCTTTTTAGCACCCCTGCCATTTGCAGCGCTTCAGGTTACAGCATTAGCGGCTACCAGTGGAATTTTGGTGATATTGCATCGGGAACAAGCAATACCTCTTTTTTAGCCGCTCCCAGTCATTCATTTAACAGCACGGGCAATTACACCGTGAGCTTAATCCGTTACTTTCAATGCAACACCAATGATACCATCACCCAAGTGGTGAGTATAGTACAACCTAGCTTAAACATTTTAACAGCAAATGCTTGTGCCATGGGGACGGCCACAGCCCAAGTAATCAATGGCACGGGTCCTTATACCTACAGTTGGTCGATTGGTTCACAAAGCAATGCTGTGTTTTCAACTACTACTTCAGGTATTTATACTGTGAATGTGATTGATCAAGGTGCAGGTTATTGTAGCAGAACAAGTACTTTTAACTTAGTTGTTCCTGCCAGCAGTGTCTCATCAATATCACGCCAAGTATTATCTGTAACGGTGCCAGCAACGCCAGCGTGAGTGCATCGGTAATTGGCGGTTCGGGTTCATATTCTTATTCTTGGTCGGTGAATGGTGTTAGTTCCCCTACTCTGGGCAATTTGGGCACCGGTAATTACAGTTTAATTGTGCACGACAATACGCAAAACTGTAATTATCATTCAACATTTAACATCAACCAAGCCAATGCCTTGGGATTGCAAATTAATGTGTTGAATAACATGGTTTGTGAAGGCGGTACTATACAAATCAACGCCGGTGTTTCGGGAGGTGTAGGACCTTATACTTACACTTGGATGCCCAATGCATCAAATACACAAAACCAAAATCTAGCCTTAAATGCCGGCAATTACACTTATACAGTGGCAGCCACCGACGCATTAAACTGCGGCATCAGCAACACTGTATCCTTTATGGTGGCACCTAATCCAACTATCATTGTTTCACAAAGCAGTGTTTGTGCCCATACAAGCACGGTAATGAGTGCAAGCGGCGCCAATACTTACACATGGCAGCCTAATGCGGTGCAATCGAATAGCATACTTGTGAGTCCACTTAGCAACATGGTGTATACCGTTAGTGGCAGCAACGTTTACAATTGTAGCGATACAAAAACTGTATTGTTGGTGGTATTACTAGCCCCAATTACCAATGTGCAAAACAATTCACCTATTTGTGAAGGTCAAAGTGCCAATTTTAATGCCAGCTTTAACCAATCGTATTATTGGCAAGGACCAAATAACTTTACGGCCAATGTGCCCAATCCACAAATCAATAATACACCCGTTCAAAATGCCGGCAATTATACCTTACATGTAATCGACATCAATGGCTGTAAGGACAGTGTGCAATTGAATTTATTCATAAACCCATTGCCCCCTGTTTGGATAAATAGTAACACAACTTTAACATGCATTGGCCAAATGGTGAATTTAAGTGGCATTGGGGCCAATACCTACCATTGGTCGAACAACTCAAATGCAAGCGGCATTAGCATTGTACCAAACAGCAATACAGTTGTATCTGTTGTAGGCACCAACACCATCACCAATTGTAGTGCCACAGCCAGCCTTGCCATTGCTGTGAAAGAATGTAATACAAGCGGGATAAAAGAAAACCAATCAAGCGAAAAACAATTTCAAGTGTATCCAAACCCGAACAATGGTGAATTCATTGTGAATTGTAATGAATCAGGAGCATACGAATTGATGAATATGCTTGGCCAAGTAATGTCAAAAGGCAATATCATAAAGGGAGAAAATAAATTGGAATTTAAAACACTAGAAAAAGGCACTTATATTTTGACATGTAAAAGTCATTTCACGATTGAAAATATGACGCTTGTGATTGAATAAATATTTTGTATTGAATTTTGCTGAAACTTTTCATCGATTTTAGCAATCGACAATTCCATTTGTGAAAAATTTACAATTCAAATTGTTGGTGATATCAGGTTCCGAAATTTTGCGCAAGGGATGTGAAAGGTTTAGCTCTCGCGTCCGCTAGGCTCGAAGCCGTAGCGAAGCGGAGCCTGCAACAGCCCGGACCTGAAGCAAACAAGGGGCTGAAAACAAAAATTTTTGCTTCAGGTTGCGCCCACATAAAACCTATTCTTTTTGGTATCAAAAACCTGTTGTTCAAAAATTGCTTTATAATGAAGCAATTGCGCAGCACTAAAATGTTGCAATTGACTATATTGCTTGTGCAATTGGAAACCATACTCAAAAAATTAAGGAAACCTTTGGGTCATTTTTTAATGATCATCATCATCATCGTGTTGATTGCCATTATTTTTATTACGGTTGGCTGGGCCTCGGGTAAATTACTCGATGAGGAGAAATACGATGATCTTGCCGCTAAAAAACGACGTTTAAAATACGTGGATGAAAAGCTCTTGGATTTGCAAGCTCGAAAAAACGAGATTAAACGCAACGAAAGACGTATTTTATTGTTCTCGCGTTTATTTATTGCCGTGAGTTTACTTGTTATCAAT
>JBAXXZ010000439.1:0-2519 GCA_037127575.1 Bacteroidota bacterium
TGAAAGTGCCAGTCAAAAAGTACAAATGGCCCAAGATGCCTGGAATGGCAAAAACCCTGAAAAAGTAGCCATGGCTTATACCATCGATACCGCGTGGCGTAACCGCGATTTGTTTATCAATGGCCGTGAAGAAGTAAAACAATTTTTGATTCAAAAATGGGAGAAGGAATTGGATTACAAACTAAAAAAAGAACTCTGGGCTTTTAGCGATAACCGCATTGCTGTTCGATTTGAATACGAATGGCACGATGCAAACGGACAATGGTACCGTTCTTATGGCAATGAAAATTGGGAATTTAATGAACAGGGTTTAATGCAAAAACGTTTCGCCAGTATCAACGATGTAAAGATTGATGAAAAAGACCGCCGTTTGAAGTAAAAATTAATTTTCTTCTTTTCGAATGTTTAAGGCTTTTGATTTTAAGCAAGCGAAAAATTACTTGGCCTTACTTTGCTGATCAATCTCCTTGGCCTTATTAAAATCATTCTCTTGCAAATTTTTATTGCCCATGGCAAAATGAACTTTCGCCCTTTCTAAATAAAACAAAGCTTCGTTAGGAACCAATTCAATGGCCTTGTTATAGTCAATCAATGACTCAGGATACTTTTTTAATGACTTATAACATTGTGCCCGGTTATAAAACAATTCGGCGTCTTTTGAATTTAAAATAATGCTTTTGTTTAAATCCAATAAAGCCAAACGGTACTCCTTATTTTCAATATAAGCCAAGGCCCTTAAATTATATGCCTGTTCATTTAAACTATCAAGTTTTACGCATTTACTATAATCGGAAATGGCTTTATGAAATTGTTTATGGTCCTCATAACAATAAGCTCTGCCAATGTAAGCTTCAACAAAATTCGAATCTAAAGTAATTACATATGAAAAATCCAACAAGGCATTTTTCACTTTTTTCATGTCCAAATACAAATAAGCCCTATCCATGTATACCTCAGTGCGCTTAGGCTCTAAAGCAATGGCTTTATTTAAATCGCTTAAGGCGTCGTTTAATTTTTGTAATAGCGCAAATGATGCAGCACGATGCAACAATGCTTCAAGGTGATTTGGATTTAATCCCAAAACAAAATTGCAATCTTCAATGGCTTCCTTGTAATGTTCTAACTGCATGCGAACAAAAGCCCTTTGCACATATGCCTCAGTATCATTTTTGTTTTTCTCAATGGCCGTATTGTAATCTATTAAAGCCAATTTATATTGCTTGTTTTCTGCTTCTAAAAATCCTTTGTTGTAATATAATCCTTCAAAATTTGGATTTAATGCTATTACTTTATTGTAATCCGCTAAAGCTTTATCATAGGCTGATAATTCAGAATAGGCCACTGCCCTATCAAATATGGCATTGGTGTCTTTGGGTTGATGTTCAATTAAAATATCATAATCCTGCACCGCTTCTTGGTAACGGTTTAACTGCGATAGCACCGTGGCTCTGTTGTATAAATAACCAGTGTTCATGGCATCCAAAGCCAATAATTTTGTATACACAATATAAGCAGCAGTATAATCACCTAATTGTGAATTTACTTTTGCCAACATTAACAATGCTTTTTGGTTGTTAACTTCCCAATCCAAAACACTATCCAAACATGCTACTGCTTTACTATAATGTTTTATTTCGTTGAATGCTTTTGCCGATTGCATCAGCGAATCAAGCAAGCTGTTTTGCGAACTGGCCAAAGTATGAATCAGCAAAAAACAAAACAACCACTTTACTTGCTTCAACATTTTTATGAATTAAAATGTGATTTATTGCCATTCACAACACCAATTACAGTGCCTTTAAGATTTTTATTTAAAAATGGTGAGTTTTTACTTTTTGATAAATTGTTCTTCTCGGTTAGAACAAAATCATCAGTACGCGTAAATGCAGTTAAATTGGCTTCAGCGCCTTCGGCGAATTGGTTTTGTTTTAAACGAAGAATTTTACGCGGCTGATCGCTCATCGCCTTTACAAGGGCATCGGTATTTTTTTCACCCAAGCCTTCCAAAGCACATTGGTAGGCAGTTTGTAAATTAATGATGCCGTTGTTGGCCAAATCAAATTCAAGGTCTTTACACTCTGTGTCTTGCGGTAAATGATCGCTTACAATTACATCAATGATGCCATTCTCAACTGCATTGCGCAAGGCTTGTACATCTTTTTTAGAACGTAAAGGGGGATTTACTTTGTAATTTGTATCAAAATCAAATAACACTGAATCGTCGAGCATTAAATTTACAGCTGCTACACCACATGTTATTTGCAGTCCGGCCGACTTGGCCCGTTTCACCAAATCAACACTGCCTTTGGTACTAATGGTTGGTATGTGCATTTTTGCGCCGGTGTATTCCAACAGCGTGATATTTCTTTGCAACATAATTTCTTCCGCAATGGCCGGAATGCCTTTTAATCCTAACATCACAGCTTGTTGCCCTTCATTCATTTGCCCCCCGTGTGCAAGACTTTGATCATTACAATGTGTAATGATTAATGAATCAATGTTGTTAACGTATTGTATGG
>JBAXXZ010000440.1:0-2513 GCA_037127575.1 Bacteroidota bacterium
GCGGCCTTACTTATTAACTTAAAGGTTCATAAACGCAATATGGAAGAAATGCTCTCGTTCTAAAAAATGCTAATTTAAAATTATCCCGGACACTAGTGTTTTTAAATCAAGCATTCTATTTAAATATGCAACAAAATTTTGTTTTCGAAAATGCTAAAAAGCCACATCAAAAAAAAATGAATTTAAATTTCCGAAAGCGCCAGGGATTGAGCGTAGGCCCGCACGAAGTCGCTTGTTTTGTTTGTGTTAGGTAAGGAAGCGCCCGAAGGAAGCTACCGCAGCCTTATACAAACAACAATCGGCAAGCGAGGCCGATAGCTATCGGCCCGAAGTGAAAGCCCGCTTGGGCGCCCTAAAAAAGTGTCATATCTTAATGAAGCAGATCTAACTATTTAAAATAATCCATCACCGCATCGAAATAACATTTGGCAACTTCTTGTACACGGGTATTTGTTTGAATGCCGTTAACATTCAAATCTTTTTTTCGAAGCATTTCAATTTCTGTTTCATTGTCCTGATACAAAGCTTCACCATACACCATCACCGAATTAATTTTTCTGCACAAATACAAATTCCTACAAAACACGCCCTCACTGCCGGTTTTAAGGCAATTATCCGCCAAGTAGGTGGCATCGCTACTTTGGGCTTTTTCTATCTTGAGGGTTTTTGAAAAATGATTCACGGTGAGCGATGACAATTGTTCAGATTGATTTAATTGATTGCTGAGTAATAAACGTAAAAAATTGGCTTTGCTATCAGGTTTATCAAAATCGTTTTTTGTAAAAGCACCGGGCATAAAAGTCATGGTAAAATTTTTGTCTGTTGTTTTTTTCCAAGGTGCATTTTTTTCATTTACGTTGTAATGTATAATAAGGGTGATATCAGGATGAAAATCATTTATTTTTTTTGCCCGATTGGCCAATTCAAACTCCCTAAAAAAGTCCCAGAAAAACTTGTAAGCATTGCATGTGGCTAGTTGATTTAACTTCACTTTGTTAATGGTGGCGGCAAGGAACAAACTATCCAAAGTACTTTTTTTGTGGTCTTTCATCCAATCATCAAAGCTGCAATTAAAGGATGTATAATTGGCTTGTGTGCGACTTAAAAAAACTTCTGCACCCATGGTTTCCAAATTTTGTTTACACAAATACGCGGTTTGAAAAGTCAATAAACTTTCGAATATCAAAATGGAATCTTGCCCATTTTCTTTTACGATTTTCAAGAATTTTTGCTCTGCGGCAGCGTCTTTTAAATTGGTTCCAAAATGCCCGGCATCGATGGCCACCTTAATGCCGGCCAAGGGTTTGGCCATGTTTCTACTTTTACTGTAAGGGTTTTTGTGCTTGGCAGATAAACTATCCAACTGTTTTGTAGATAATTTTTGGCAACACTTTTTATTCATGAAATTTAAAATGTCGCCGCTGCTGCATGATTCAAAATAATTCGACAGTACCTTGATTTCATCGGTATAAATGCACCAATCGCTTAATCCTTTCCCATTTTTAAAACGAATGCCTTGATTGTTGAATTGCACACTTGCCGAAAGTTGGCCATGGTAATTTAGATACTGCTGAAACCGTTGTTGGCATTGTTTGATACCTTGGGCATGCGTTAAATCGCTAATAAGAATAAATAAGACAAAGATTTTTTTCACTACTCAAAAGTAAGGGCATTCGGCTGCAAAAAATTTATAATTAACTTGCATTATTAAATTCGGCATGTTAACAGCGGCGCAAATAGCTCAAATTGAAACGGAAGTGACCTTTAGTACGGCCCGCTCGGGTGGTAAGGGCGGACAAAACGTCAACAAAGTTGAAACAAAGGTGCAATTAAAGTGGGATATTTTTTCTTCCAAAGCTTTAACTGATGAGCAAAAGCAATGCTTGTTGGCTAAATGTCCTGAAGGTTTTATACAAATTGTATCGCAAAAGCACAGAAGTCAATTACAAAACAAAGCAGCGGTTTTAATTAAATTGGGGCTGTTATTGGTGAAGTTATTACAAAGGCAAAAAAAGCGCAAGGCGACCAAAATATCGAAGGGGGCCAAGGAAAAAAAACTGAAGAACAAAAAAATACTCGGTTTGAAGAAACAAAATCGTCAAAAACCAACAATATAAGCAAGTTAGCTTCGTTTAAATAGTTAAGAAATTGATTTTTTAATTAAATTAGTGCTGTTTATGACAAAAATAATTTTACTGGTATTTAGTTTGATTTCATTTTTTGCAATATCGCAAAATCGCAAATACAGTAATGAGTTTTTAAACATTGGTGTTGGTGCGCGTGCATTGGGCATGGGCAATGCCAATATAGCCTCTGTAGAAGGTGTTCAATCGGGTTATTGGAATCCGGCGGGTTTATTAAAACAAAAAAATGATTTAGAATTGGGTTTAATGCATGCCGAGTATTTTGCAGGCATCGCCAAATACGATTACCTGGCGGCATCGAAGCGTATTGACAGCAATAGTGTGGCCGGCATTTCCATCATTCGTTTTGGGGTGGATAATATTCCAAAC
>JBAXXZ010000441.1:0-2502 GCA_037127575.1 Bacteroidota bacterium
AATTCACACCCCTGGCATTTATGTGCACCGCATTTTTCAAGGAGAAAAATATGAAAAACGCATTGAGCAAAGAACAGTGAGGAAAAAAGCATAACACGTGTTTAAGCCGAATTTAAATAAAAATCAGCCCTTTATTATCGGAAAAGGAATTGTTTTTTTTCTGGCTTGCCTTCAACTTTTTATCGTTCTTTTTAACCATTACAATTTTCGAACCTTTACTTTCGATTACGGGGTTTATAATTTCGCATTCTTCGATTTCGCACATGGGCGCCTCTCTAATTGCCCAATGGCTTTGGTTTTCGATAGTCGTTCCAATTTTCTTCAAGATCATTTCTCTCTTACATTGCCTTTGCTTTCGCCATTGTTTTGGCTTTTTCAAAATGTCACCGGCACCTACACATTGTTGTTTTTTCAATGGTTGTTTATCATTTATGGCGCTTGGGCCACCTATCGTTTGGTTGAGTTAAAGTGCAACCAAAAAGGATTAGCGCTGCTGTCACTTTTGTATTATTTTGTTTTGTATGGCAGGTATTCTGCTTACCAGAATGATTGCAACCTTGCTATCATAGGTGCTGCGATGATTCCTGTTTTCCTGTATTATTTTGAAGCAAAAAAAACGCTACCTGCTTTTTTAGCGTTCTTTTTTTTAATTATCAATCGAGAAGATTTTTCATTGTGTCTTATTTTTATTTCGTTTTACTTAGCCTACAATCACCGGAAGAATAGAAAGATGTTAGGCTTGGCGTTTTTATTTGCCTTCCTTTCAATGCTTTCATTTATATGCATTTTCCAAATATTAATTCCTTTGGTTGAAGGGGCCAATCATCAATACAGATTGTTCGAATATTCAATTTTGGGTGCAAATCCTAAAGAGGCCATTCAATTTATGATAGTTCATCCGATTCAAACTATTAAGTACTTGTTTGTAAACCACACAAACGAAACATATAGTGATAATATAAAAATGGGTTTTTACTTGGTGTATGGCTTTTCTGGTGGAGTGTTGTTATTGTGGCGACCAATTAACCTTCTTTTCTTATTGCCATTCATTGCGAAAAAAATGTTCAATGATTATAATAACAGATGGGGCTACGAAATGTACTACAGTATTGAAATAGCCACTATCTTACCACTTTTGGTTTTTAATCTTATTGGTGAAAAATTCTCTGCAAAGTGGCGCATCCCCGTCGGCTCATCCGTATTAGTTATTGCTACTACGGTTACTCTTTATTGCCTGTCAATTGCCAATTATCCTAATCCTTATCAAAAATTTAATATCCTTAAGTTTGACTATTACAAAGTGGATGCCGAAACTTCGATGGCACATTACTTGATTCATCAAATTCCGGATAAAGCGGCTGTTTGTGCTTCCAGTCGTGTATTGCCTCATTTAGCCTTCAGGGAAAAAATATACCATTTTCCTGATGTTCGTGATGCAGAATATATTTGTGTTATGAAGGAAGGTGACACTTATCCGTACTCGAAACAGAAATTTGATTCTACTTTGAAAAGCTTCGTAAATAAGGGACTATGGATTGTCAAATACGATTTAAATAACTTCTTGGTATTACACCGTAAAGCCCAATAAATGAAGCATCTTTACCCTTCTGAAGGGTATCCGTAAAAATTGCTATTTTTGAGCATTATTGCTGTAAAATATGGTCCAAAGGCCTGATAAGTTTCACATAAAATTTGATGCGCGTTTGCTATTTTTAGGGCTGATCATCATTCTCTTCTTCCTAAATTATTACTCAAAAACCATGTTCTTTCGCCCTAGTGGCATGCACCAATGGCGCCAAGCCGATTGTTTGTCGATTGCGAAGAATTATTATGAGGAAGGGATGCACTTTTTTGAACCTAAAATTCATTATGCCGGCGTAAGCGATGGTAAAGCGGTTAGTGAATGCCCAATACTTAATTATACTGCAGCTTCGCTTTGGAAGGTGTTTGGTGAAAAAGAATTCATTTATAGGTTAATGGAGTATCTCATTTTTATCCTTGCCATGTATGTTTTTTTTATCGTCATTTTAAAAAAGTATGCTTCACCCGTTTTGGCTTTTTTTAGTGTCGGACTTTTGCTCACTTCGCCACTCTTGGTTTTTTACAGCTTAAATTTTATTGCCGATGTACCTGCACTTTCATTGTGCATCATCAGTTTTTGTACTTTTTATAAGTTTTATGAAACCAAGAGCATTAAATATTTTTATCTGGCCTTACTTGTAGGCACCTTGGCCGTATTAATGAAAGCCAGTGCACTCATGGGATTAAGCATTTTGTTCTTTTTCAGCGCCATCGATTTGTTTGGCTTAACAAAAAGATTCAAAACGGAGATTTTATTTAATAAAAAAGTAGGACCAAGCATCGCCTTGTTTTTATCTGTGGTCACTTTGGTGGCTTGGTACAAATTTGCCTTGCAATACAATAACAATAACAACAATAACGTTTTTCTTTTAACCGTGCTACCTATTTGGGAATTAGACCAAGTTGAAATAATTAGAAATT
>JBAXXZ010000442.1:0-2502 GCA_037127575.1 Bacteroidota bacterium
GTCTTACTCCCGATAGCACTCGAAATATTTTCAGCATCCACAACCATAATTTTGATGTAAACAGATGGTTTTTTTATTCTGACTTAGAATATTTTAACGACGGAAAAAAGCAATTAGATGAATAAAATCTAAAGATGTTGAGCCAAAAATAATTTATTTCTCGCCAATGTACATGGCCGCCACACCAAAGGTTAATCCTTGGTAACTGGTGTTTTTATAAGCACAGTTTTGCATCACTTTTACAAAGTCTTCATTGTGCGGAAAAGCTTTTACACTTTCGGTTAAATAACTATAAGCACGTTTATCACTCGAAAATAAACGACCAATAAAAGGTGTGATATATGAGAAGTACAAAGTATAACCAAACTTAATGAACCAATTTTTCGGATACGAAAATTCTAAAATTACAATTTGTCCGCCGGGCTTTAGGATGCGCAACAAATTTTTTAATCCTTTTTCCAAATCCTGAAAATTGCGAACACCAAATCCTACCACAATTGCATCAAATGTATTGTCGGCGAATGCAAGGGTTTCGGCATTGCCATTTTCAAGTTTTATCAATTGAGATAATCCCAATTCACTTATTTTTTTGCGTCCCACTTCCATCATGCCATCGCTGATGTCGATACCAATAATTTCTTTAGGTTTTAATCCCGCGCAAGCAATGGCAAAATCAGCTGTTCCTGTCGCCACGTCCAATATGCTTTCCGGTTGTTTTTTGGCCAAGGCCTTCACGCACTTTTTGCGCCAGCCCTTGTGAATGCCCAAGGATAAGAAGCTGTTTAAAAAATCATACCTACCGGCAATGTTGTTAAACATCTGAGCTACTTGATCTTTCTTTTCATCTTTGTTATGATAGGGGGTAACGGTATCGTGTTTCATACTGTGCTTTTAACAAAGGGGTAAAATTAGAGATAATTTAGGTAAGGAGGTCAATTAAACTTGAAAACCCGGATCAATTTGAATCAAATTATTTCACAAAATCCAATTTTAAGGCTTCTTCAAACAAACGTGATTTGTCGATTGGCACAACACCAATCTCTTCACAAACCAAACCGCCTGATAAATTGGCCAAAGCTGCCGTGAGAACTTCTTTGCAATCAATCGCACGGCATAAAGCCGCTACACTAATCACGGTATCGCCGGCGCCACTCACATCGGCAATGCTGCGGATATGCGCCGAAATATGTTCTTTCACTTTTCGCGAATTGGTAATCACACCTTTTTCAGCCAAAGTAACCAATACGGTATCAATTTTTTGTTTCACCCTATAACTGCTTACAGCTCTTTGCAATTCTTTAATGTTATCGGCATTTACATCTAATTTCACCCCTTCTCTTAATTCTTTTAAATTGGGCTTAAATAAACTTACACCTTTATAAGCATTAAAGTTTTTCTTCTTAGGATCCACACAAGTTGGTATGCCTTTACTCTTGGCCAATTCAACCACTTTTGAAATTAATTTTGCAGTAATTAAACCTTTGTTATAATCTTCAAAAATAATCACGTCAATTTTGTCGTGCGTAAGAATATACGATATCAGTGTAATTAATTGTTGTGTTTCAGTTGGAATAATTTCTTCTTCCACTTCATCATCCACACGCAGCAATTGGGCATGGTTGCCAATAATGCGTGTTTTAACTGTGGTGATGCGGTCTCTACTTTTTAGAATACCTTTCTGACTTAATTTCTGACCTTTCAATAAATCCAAAAATGCTTGCCCTTCAATATCGACACCTATCACCGAGCATAAAATAGGATTGGCACCCAAAGCCTGAATGTTCAAAGCCACGTTGGCTGCGCCTCCCAAGCGTCTTTCTTTTTTCGATACCGTTACAATGGGTACCGGTGCTTCAGGAGATATGCGATTGACCTTGCCCCACAAATAACTGTCCACCATCACATCTCCTATAATCAAAACATTTAAGTTGTTAAAGCTTTTAAATATCTCGCGGATTTGCTCTTTTTTAATTGTAAACTTTTTCATGCTCAAAATCGATTATTGAAGTTTTGCCAGTGCTTCTTTCATTCTCTTTAAGGCCTCTATTAAATTGGCTTCGCTGGTGGCGTATGAAAAACGGATGTATTTATCG
The DNA here is from genome assembly GCA_037127575.1 of Bacteroidota bacterium. GTDB lineage: Bacteria > Bacteroidota > Bacteroidia > B-17B0 > Aurantibacillaceae > Aurantibacillus. Next base: position 2,094 of record JBAXXZ010000442.1, read on the forward strand.
TCACCAAAAGCCGCACCGGGCACTAAAGCCACATGCGCTTCATCCAATAAGTACAAAGATAAATCGGTGGCATTTTGTATATGATAAGTGCCGCACTTTTTACCAAAATAATAACACACCTCAGGGTAAAAATAAAATGCGCCTTGGGGTAAATTGGTTTTTAAACCCGGAATATCTTTCATTAAAGCGTAAACCAAATCTCTGCGTTTCAAAAAAGCATCACGCATGGGTTGAATGTAAGTTGGATAATCCAGTTCCATGGCTTTGTGCATGGCTTTTTGCGTAATGCTGCTGGTAGCCGATGTAAACTGCCCTTGCATTTTATCACAGGCTTGTGCAATCCATTTTGGTGCAGCCATAATACCACCGCGCCATCCCGTCATTGCAAATCCTTTCGATACGCCATTGA
>JBAXXZ010000443.1:0-2494 GCA_037127575.1 Bacteroidota bacterium
GCCATAAATGGCAGTGGTTTTTACTTTAAAGGTATTTAATACTTGTGCAATATTTTTTACTTCAAGTTCGGTGCCTTCTAATTGCTGAACCAATCCGTTTGATCCATAATAAGGATTGCCGAATAATTCTGCGGTACTTGGCTTAATAAGATTTTTTTCACTTCGTTTGATGTCGATCAAATCTTTTGAATTACCCATTAAACACATTTCATATTTGTCAACCAGGTATTTTCCTGTTGCATCTTTCAACGCATAAATACTCAGCTTGTGATAAGCCCCATCGAGAGAAAGGTAAAGTTTTGTACAGGTTTTGACAGATTCTTCAAGGGGTTTCCACAAAAGGGCATAACCTTCGTTCTCGGGTTTGGTGTGTATCACTTTATCTCTAAAATCCTTGACGGCTTTTTCGATTTGGCCGCCGGTACCCAATTCAATCATTTGAACTGACAATGGTTTTAAAACCAATGCCACGTAGGCTTCGTTACCGTTAAATCCGTTTTGGTACTCACTAATTTCAACTATTTCGATTAAAGCCTCGTTGGGTTTAAGTGTTGCTTGTAAACTTTCGATGCTCACGCTTTGCGCACCAATACTCTCTTTGAACAAAGCGCTTCTTTGCGATAAGTCTTTTTCCAATTCACGTGATTTATTGGTGAGGCTGTCTAAGTTAATATTCTCTTGTATGAGTTCTTCCTTGCTAAGTTGGTAAGCCAAGCTCAGGCTTTCTTTTGTTATTAACCAATTTTTGTAAGTTTCTTTTAATACACTGTCGTTACTTTCAAAAATAGTATTGCGAATTTTTGAAGAATTGTTTAGCAAAAACCCTTTGGTGTTAACCAGCGTTTTGTAGAGAAGTTGAACCAAGTCTTTGTTGTTATTTGAATTGGCATGCGCAAAAGAATAAAAACGTTGAAGTCGCAGATTGGTTTTGTCCCAGTAAAGATTTTTTTCGTTTTCATTTAATGAATTAAAAAAATTGTTGATGTAATTGAGTGTATTATCGATGACAATCTTGTAATTTGTTTTTGTTTCAACAATCAAATTATTTTGCCATTGGCTAAGGGCTAAATCTTCGAGTGACTGTATATAATTGGGATGTGTTTCGCCATAGATTATTTTTTTTGCTGATACAACATGTGTCATCAATTCCAGTGATTTTGAGGGATTGTTACTAATGCGGTAATAATTGGCTTGTTGTTGTAATACAGCAAGTGTAGCCGGATTTTTTTCTCCTAATTTATGTTTATAAATGTCGTAGGCATTTTGCAGTAAAGTTTCCACTTGTTCTTGTTTACCCATCTCCATATAGAGTTGCGCCAAACCCATTTTTAAATGCGCCAGATCTGGGTGCGCACCTAGTTTTTTTTCTTTAATATCAATGCACTTTAAATAAATTTCTTCTGCAAGGTTGAATTTTTTTTCGAATCGGTAAATGTTTGCTTTATTGATGAGCAGTTTTATAAAATTTGAGCTATTTTCTTTTAGAACAGTTTCTGCATCCTCAATACAAAGATTAATTTGGATTTCTGCATCTTTCAAATTATTCATTTCAAGAAAGGTCATTGCCAGATTATTGTGGACTAAGGCACGGGCAAGTTTATCGCCGGTACTATTGGCCAGATCGAGAGCGGATTTTAAATCGGCTTCAGCCTCGGCGTACAAGCCGGTTTCTTTTTTTAATACAGCATTGTTGTTGATGGAAACCAATAACATGCCTTTGTTGCTCAAATTTTTTCGAAGTTCCAATGCTTGTTCTGAATATTCTTTTGCCTTTGTAAACTTCCCGCGGGTTTGACAAATTAGGGCTAAATCGCTAACAGTTTGGGCGTAATTAGAGATAGTGGTTTGACCGTCTTCTTCATACAAGCGTTTGGCAAGTTTAAAACTTTGTTCTGCCAAGTAAAAGCGGTTACCTGCAAAAAGTAATTCCCCATTCTTTAAATTGGTATAAGCACGATCTTCTAAAGTTTTTTCTTCATGTGTCACCAGTCTAGAGGAGTTGTAAAGTGTGCTGCTGAATGCACTGCCTTTTTCATCGGCCTCAAATGCCGAACTGTTATCAAGAAACAAAATGGCATAATTAAAATTACTTTCGTCGTAGTCTTTTTGTTTTTTCTCAAATTTTTCGTTGACTTTTTCTTTGATTTTATCTTTAAGAAAACCTGTGTTACCAAATTGACTTTTAATACTGTTGGCAAGAAGCAAAAGGAATAGTAGGATTATTTTTTGCATGATTAAAGTTACATTGTTTTTTGATGAAAGATGCCCGGAAAAATTAATTTTTAGCAAGGCAAGTTCTGATCTTCATCATTTTTAATGAATAATGCTGAAGAGACTTAAGGGATAGAAGAGACAAGAAGCAGGACAGCAAGAGATAAGACGGTGATTGAAAAAAGCTAGCCTAATGCCGCGTTAGGGACGGAGTGCGTGTTTGAGCTCTTTTGCCACCGAAATTTCGCAAGCGTGGCAAAAAGCGAACGACAGCAAGCCAGTG
>JBAXXZ010000444.1:0-2486 GCA_037127575.1 Bacteroidota bacterium
TCTTACAACAATCCTTTTTCTTTTTTTCGAGACGGAAGGCAGGTTGAAAAGCAGAGTTGTTTTGCAAAAACAATTGAAATTTTTGAATGGCGTTCATGGGTGTAAAATTAATTAAGCTTGTTTACTTAATAACTACCATAAAAGCGGTAATTTTGCGCTTTATTAATGACCTTTATCAGCTTTCATGCAATTCAATCCACTACATACTTGGTTGCCCGCTTTAAAAAAGCCTTTGCTCATTGCGGGTCCTTGCGGCGCCGAGAGCTTTGAGCAGTTGCATCAAACCGCCAAACAGTTAAAAGCCATTGAAGCAATTTCTTTGTTTCGTGCCGGTGTTTGGAAACCGCGTACACGTCCGAATGCCTTTGAGGGCAAAGGTGAAGAGGCTTTAAAATGGTTAAAAGACATACAAAAAGAATTTGGTTTTAAAATTACCGTTGAAGTAGCCAATGCGCATCACACCGAATTGGCTTTAAAATACGGCATGGATGTGTTGTGGATTGGGGCGCGCACTACAGTAAACCCCTTTAGTGTGCAAGAAATTGCCGATGTATTAAAAGGGGAGGATGTGCCGGTAATGGTTAAAAATCCCATTCACGCCGATTTGCAATTGTGGATTGGGGCCATTGAACGCATTTACAATACAGGTAATAAAAAAATTGCAGCCATTCATAGAGGTTTTCACTTTTATGGAAAAACCAAGTACCGTAACAAACCCCTTTGGCAAATACCCATTGAATTAAGAACACTTTTTCCTGATTTGCCCATTATTTGTGATCCAAGCCACATTAGCGGTAACCGTGAGTTAATTCCGCAAGTGGCGCAAAAGGCATTGGATTTGGGCATTGACGGATTGATGATTGAATCACATTTTAATCCGAGCATTGCTTTGAGTGATGCTGAACAGCAATTTAGTCCTGCGCAGTTAAAAGCAGTGTTGGATAAATTGGTGATTCGCAATTCGGGCTCAGTAAATTTTGACCAAGGCAATCAGTTGGATGGTTTGCGTAAAATGATTGATGAGATTGATGACGACATTATGAATGCGCTGAAACGTCGTATTCAGGTGATAGAAGAAATTGGCAAATACAAAAAGGAGCACAACATTGCCATTTTTCAGTTGAACCGATGGCAAGAGATTTTGCGCAGCCGCAGCCAGTGGGCCGATAAAATGGGGCTATCGCGTCAACACATCGAAAAACTTTGTCAGTTATTACACGAAGAAAGTATTCGCGTGCAGAATGATTTGATGAATAAATAATGGTTTATAGTTCTGCTAATTACCATTTATGTACTCCATTGCTTTCTCTAAAACCTCATCCTTTCCTTTAATGATTCCTTCGATTGTGGGTTTCACTTCAATGTCTGGAACAATTCCGATTCTTTGTGTTTCTCGACCATTGGGGTAATACACACCAATAGCGGAAATATATGTATTGTAATTTCCAGGAAAGGTAATCATTGAAACATTTCCATCGGCTCCTGCTGTTTGACTTCCAATTTTTTTAACGTTTGGAGCGGTTTCTAAAGCCATTAAAGTAAATTCTGCATGACTTTGTGTTGTTTCATTGAATAGGAGAATAATTTTACCCTTGTAATTATTTTTATTCTTTCGACCACAATAGTATGGTAATGTATAATGAAAAATACCTGGAAAGGAAATGTCAGGATTAGTGAACTTTACAAACGGTCGTTTTTCTGCGTTTATATGATTAGCTATTAGATACATAGTTCCATTCGGATAATTCCTTAAATCAAAAATGATTGCTCTAGTATTTTTACAATTAGTCATAACAGATTTTACGTGTTTTCGTTTTAATAATCCCATATTCACATAACCAATGTTATTATCTAAAATTTTGAATAATTCAAGGCCATTATTTGTAGTCCACTTGTATTTGAAAAGTTCAAAGTAATATCTACTTATGTTTCTATTTGTAATAACTCCATTTCTTTCAAAACTTACAAAAACTGAGTCAGTTGACCCATTAAAAATTGCGTAAGTATAATTCCGAAGTTTGGTGCTTTCATTTGATCCACTTATATATTTAGAGCGATTTTGTATAATGACGCTTAAAGGCATATTGTTTACTTTCATAAAAACATCACCAATCTTGATATCATTTATCTTGCATAAAGAATCATTATAATAGCCAGTAACTACGGCCTTGTCATTAATAATTTTAAATTGAAATGGCACCCACTTCAATCCAAAATATTGTTTAGTGTATTTAGTAGATAAACTTGCATGACTATCATTTATTTTCACGACTAATTCGCGCATTGCAAGGTGATATTCAATGGTATCCTTTGCGAAAGCGAATTTCGGAATCATTTCAGTTAGTGCATCATTCCAATTTTGACCTATTAAATATTTATAAGGAAAAAAGTAATTAATGATATTCCAATACCTTGAAAGGCTTAATAGTCGTAATTCAGTTGAAGGAAAAACAGAGTCTTTATAGATTTTCTCGTTTTTAAATTTT
>JBAXXZ010000445.1:0-2485 GCA_037127575.1 Bacteroidota bacterium
GCTCTTGAGTTTTGCATTATACAACACCATTCGATTTGAAAGAAAGATCATGACCTTCAATAATCTTTATATTGCTTTGGTGTTGATTCTTCCCTTATTAATATTGTCGTATTCTATTCTGGTTTCGCACGCAAGCATTCATTTTAAAAGGGCTTCCTTGTTTTTAAAATTAATCATGTTGGCAGGTTTGTGTTACAGTTTGGTGTATTATTTTTCATAAGTTAAACGCTAATTATAAAAAAAAGGATGGAAACAAGTTTAGATCAAAAAATCAAAAATTTTCCTTATAAAATTATTTTGGCTTCAGCCTCTCCGCGTCGACAAGAATTGCTGCGAAGTTTGGGTTTTCATTTTTCGGTGCAACCTTCTCATGCCGATGAAACTTATCCGGAGCATCTAAGCAAACACGAAATACCTTTGTATTTGGCCGATAAGAAGGCTAAAGCATTTGGCCGCGAATTATCAATTCATGAAATATTAATTACTGCCGACACGGTGGTGTGGTGTAACAATAAAATTTACAATAAACCAGTTGATTTTTATGATGCAAAAAAAATGCTTCAGGCATTAAGCGGTAAAATGCACCAAGTATACACCGCTGTGTGTTTGCGCGGCGCACACAAAACACTAACCTTTTATGACGAAAGCAAAGTATATTTTAAAAATTTTAAAGACGATGAAATAGAGTATTATTTACTCAATTTTAAGCCCTATGATAAAGCGGGGGCGTATGGCGTTCAGGACTGGTTGGGTTATATAGGGATTGATAAAATTGAAGGTAGTTTTTATAATGTGATTGGATTACCGGTAAAACCATTGTTTGAACATTTGATGCAATTTTAAAGTGGCGAAGTATCAAATGACATATAATCCGTTTCAAATTGTAAAAACATTTGAAGAAGAGGTGGCTCGTTACACAGGTGCTCCTTTCGCTGTTGCGGTTGATTCATGCACCAATGCCATTTTTTTGGCATGTAACTATTTAAAAGTCGAAAAGGTATTTGTGCCTAAAAAAACTTATTTGTCGGTTCCGCAATCTATTATTCATGCAGGAGGGCAAGTAGAATTAGTGGATGAGAATTGGTCGGGTATATACCAGTTAAAACCATATCCACTTTATGATGCGGCTTTGCGTTTTACATCAAATATGTATATCAAAGGCAGCTTCATGTGTTTGTCGTTTCATTACAAAAAACACTTGCCGATTGGCAAAGGCGGTATGATTTTAACGAATGATGAGCTGGCTTATGATTGGCTTAAAAGGGCACGCTATGAAGGGCGTTCTGAAAAGTCGTACCATCAAGACCAAATTGACATGATGGGCTGGAACATGTACATGACGCCGGCAGAAGCGGCTACAGGATTATCGCTGATGCAAAATTTAAATTTGAATAATGCAGACCTCATAGAAGAAGGTGGTTACCGTAATTTGGATGAATACATAAAATTCATTCACTAATATTCATTTATCTAAATATTCCTTTCTTTAAACCATCTTTGTAATAAAAGGCAGCTAAGCTATCAAGCTTTTTATATTGCAATCTGCCAATTACAATTTTGTAAACCAATTGTGCATCAACGCCAAAACGAAGTGTTTCGAACATGTTTCGGTTCGATTGTTCCATGTCGTTTTTCTCGAAATATATATTGCCTAAGTTTTCATAGATTTTTGCCGATTCGCCAAATTTTGATTTGGCTGTATTGATTAATTGAATGGCTTTATCGAAGTTTTGTGCTTTTGCATATGCAGTTGATAAACTTAAATATGTGATCAAAACTTCAGGCGCCAGTTCAAGTGATTTTTCTAATTCAACTATAGCAAAGCCGGCTTCATTCTTATTTAAATAAGCTTCGCCTAAATAATAATATGGGTCTGCGGCTTTTGGAAACAAGACAAGCATATTTTTAAAATGCTGAATGCTTTGCTCGTAATTTTTACTCTGGTTATAATACATGCCTAAACCCAAGTAAGCGTAATAGGATTCTTTTGAAATCTCAATGCTTCTTAAATAATGGTGAATCATATTATCTTCTAGCTTTTTGTCGAAATTTTGAGAAAGTTTGCGTTTTAATTCATCTGCCATATAGTTATGCGCTCTGGCACAGTTCTCCAGGTGCGGCATATCGGTAGCAATTAAGGTGTAATTATTTTTCCAAACTTTATTCCGACTGATGGTTTTTAAACTAAATAAAACCAAGATTGACACAAAAACATATTTAAACCAATTTTGAAATTGGTGATTGGTAACTGAAAGTTTTTTGTTTTTAAAAAGCGCCATAACATCAGTTTTGTGAACATCGATTTTAAATAGGCGGAGCAAAACAAACACCAAAACAATGCATAATCCCAATGAAGGCGTAAACAAAAAACGATCGGCCATGGTGTCGGATAAGGTTCTGAAGAGGTGCAAATAAAAGGAGATACCGATAAAATAAAAAAGAATTCCAAAACTAATCTCCGGTTTCTTTTTATAAAATAAAATGC
>JBAXXZ010000446.1:0-2467 GCA_037127575.1 Bacteroidota bacterium
TACGAGAAGTGGATGGGGGAAATTAAAAATTAGAAATTGAAAATTGAGAATTAAGAATTAAAAATTGTTAGATGGTCTTGTTTCATTTTTAATTATTCATTTTTAATTCTTAATTAAATAAGAGGTGTTTGAATATCGCCGCTGTGCGCTTGGTGAATAGTTCCGCGGGATTAAGGCGAATGGCATTGGTCCACATTTTAAAACCTTGGGCTTTGTTTTTTTGAAGCACAAAATTAAGGGCAATAAGTGAATTCATGTGTGCTTCAACAATGGGTAGTTTGTGCGCATATTTTTCTTGCATCAGCGCATCGGCTTTTAAACTTTTTAAAAAACTGTCTTTTACCTTAAACCATTTTTCATTATTGATTTTGCGGGTACTTCTATCGTCGTGATCAATTAAATAACTGGTGGTTTGATCGAGTATGTGTATGTTGTAGCGAATGGCCAATTTTAAGAAGAGGTCCCAATCTTCGGCTGAAACCAAATCGCGGTCTTCATTAAAGAGATGTGTTGTGGCAATGTCGTGGCGAATAAACAAGCAGTTAACATGTAATGAGCAGCTGTTAAACAAGTCATCGGGTAATTGAACCGGTAATTTATTTTTATGTTTGATTGTTTGATCGGCTTTGCCCCAAGCAAAATTTAAATGCACTACTTCGGGATTGTTAAGTGATTGAATTAAATTGTATGAACTTTGTAAGTGATTTTTCTCGTACAAATCATCAGAATCTAAAAAACCAATGTATTGTCCTTTTGCTTTTAAAATGCCTTGGTTGCGGGCATGCGCTACGCCATGATTTTCGGTTTTATAATAACGAATATTTTTTTGGTGCATTGTTGTGATAACTTGTTCAGTGCCATCGCTACTGCCATCATCAATTACCACAATTTCGAAGTCGCTGAAGTTTTGATCCAAAATACTTTGAATGGCCTGAGGGATTTTTTTCTCGCGGTTATAAGTAGGTATGATGATGGAAAAAAACAAAGTTGCGAAATTAATTTAGTTCAAATATAATTCTATCCTTTTAGACTTTGGGTTATTAAGGGATAAAAAATGAATAAAGGTTTCAGAAAAAAGATTAATTGAAAGCAAATCCATCTTCCATATTAAGGCTCCTCATATGAATGTGCTCATCATAGAAGCGTGGATCAATACATTTACAATCCGAATTCCAGCATTGGTTGCCTTTTTCAGGCATTGATACAAGCATATTTTTAATCGCCTTTGACTGCAAGTTTACTGAAGGATATCCCTCAGGAATAAACAAATGACTTATTTTAATTTCTTCACCTTCTCTAATAAAATAGATTGGGTCACGTAATTGCTGAATACCAATGAGCAAGCTCAAAAGAATGAGCACTTTATTGGTGAATTGTTTGAGATTTTTTGGAATAAGTTCATCAGCAAAAATAAAGTATGCAATTCCAACACAAGCCATCGAAGGTGCAAAAACAAAACGAACGGATGGCGCCTGAAAGTGGGTGTATAGCACACCACAAAGGAACAATAAGAAAAGATGAAAAAATTCGGGCTTGACTTTTTTACTTGATAATTTAGCGTAAAGTAAGACAAGGATTGAACTTGCAATTAAACACAATAACACAAAAGATAAAGTTTCGGTTTTATGCCACCATACGGGCAACCATTGAGAAAAGGTAAATACGGACTCGCTATGAGCACCGACCAAACGTGCAAAATTTTCGGTAATGCTCTTCTCGGCAATGGCATTTGAAATTGGAATTTTCCAGTCGAAATTAAAGATATCTAGAGCAGGAAAAGGATAGATTAAGTACCCTGATAGAATAATGTTTCTTACAAGCCAAGGTGCTAAAACAATTGTCCCTAAAAAGCTCAACTTGCCAAAATTTTTGAAATTTTTTTGCCATAACATTTTTGAGGCAAAGTACAAAGGGATTAGCAACAGGAAAGCAGAAGACAATTTAAGGAGTGGCGCAGAAAAACATACAAGCATGATGCTGTAAAAATTGAAATCGAATTTGTTTATTTCCAAGGCGTTTATTCGTTCAAGTAATTTGATGAACACATAGAGCACTAACACAACTGACGAGATGTCGGCGTATTGAGAATAGATTTGAAATTTAAATGTGCTAAAATAAATAGATAGGATGATGGCATAAATACCGAATTGACCCAATGGCGAACTATTTATTTTGTTTTTATGACTGGCATGAAGAAAAAACAAAAGAAGAAATAGCGAGAAAAATCCATTTAGTGCATAAAACACTTGTGATTGTAAAAAGTTAAAACTAAAAAATGCGGTTAAGAGATAAAAATGGGAATTAAATGCCAATCTACCATCGATATTCCCTAATCCTTTTATAGCACGGAATTCTGAAATCCATGTCACAAATTTGGCATGATACAAGCCGGTATCGTAAGCATGCCAAAGTATTAGAGATGAAGAGCATATTAATATGATGAGTAAAAATATTATTGTGACTATAG
>JBAXXZ010000447.1:0-2465 GCA_037127575.1 Bacteroidota bacterium
TGGCGGTAAAGCAATGGCCTTTCCATTTTCATCTTCCAACACAATACAAGAAAATTCCTTACCATCAATAAATCCTTCTACCAATACCGTGCTCTCGCCGTCAATACTCTCAAGCACAAATCCCTCATTTTTTAAATGGGCATCTAAATACTGAATTAATTGATGGGGATCATAAATGACCGGTGAATTTAATTCAGCCGGAGACGAGATCACAAGCGGCATCCCAATGCCTTCGCGAATATCCGCTAAATTTTTAACGTACTGTTGTTTTTCATTTGCGCTAAATGCTTGCCATTCATTTGCCGCTAACCACTTTGTAAATAACGCTTTTTCAACAGCCGCCATAAACCCAACCTCATCATCGGTATTCAATATACTCACACCAATACTCGAGCCCTGATTGGCCGGTTTAATTACACATGGAAAACCAATTTCTTTTTTAACTTTTTCAAAACTGCCTTTTGCTTTTCCTTCAAGCCAAGCTTTTCTGTCTATCGTAAAATAGTTTGGACTGTTAAAGCCCTTGCTCACCATCAACTCTTTTTGTAAAGCTTTGTCGATGCCGATGGCTGATGGCAAAATGCCAGAGCCGCTGTAAGGAATTTGTAAATATTCAAATAGGCCCTGAATGCGCCCATCTTCACCATAAGGACCATGCAGACACAAAAAGGCAAAATCTATTTTTTGTTTTAACGCTTCAACAGTTATTTTTTTTCCGATACGTGCAATCAATTCATTTTGTTGTGTTTCATTCAGTGCGCCTATATTTTCAGCGTACAGTTGAAAGCCCGATTGCGCAGGTAAAAATTCAACAGGCGGATAAAAGTCACGAATGGTGCCCTTGTATACATAGGCCCAGTTGAGTTCAATGAAATTACCAAAGCTGTCAACAAAAATGGGAAGGGCTTCGTATAAACTTTTGTTTAAATTGTCATAAACGGTGCGACCACCGGCGAATGAAATTTCTCTTTCCTTGCTTTGTCCACCAAAAATAATACCTATACGCGTTTTATGACCGTTCATCATTCAAATACAAAATTGATAATTAATCAAAAGTAAAAGAAAGGCTCACAGTATCACCGACCTATTTTGGAATTAATTAACATTGGTTTGTAGATACTTAGAGAAGGCATGAAAGCTTAATTATTTACTTTTATGCTTTCAAATTATGGTTGGCAGATTCATTATTTTTTTCCTGATAGTTTCAGTGATCGAATTGTATTTTTTACAAGCCGTTAAAACTTTTATTCAAGATTTTACCGGCCCTAAAAAAAACATCATTCTTTATGTTGCTTATTCATTGGTGGCTATTAATGTGGTGATGGGTTTGGTGGCTTTGGTGTATCCGCCGCCTAACTGGACGAACAGCATGCGTTTGGTAATGTCGGGGTTTTTAATTCTGGTCATTTGTAAGTTCTTTGGCATCAGTTTTTTGTTGATTGACGACATCATTCGTTTGTTCCGTTGGATCTTTTCATACTTTCAATCTGCGCCGGCCGAAGGGGTAGAAGTGAGCCACAAAATTAGCCGATTAAAATTTATGAGTCAGTTGGCTGTAACATTTACCGTAATACCTGCCATTGGCTTTTTGTATGGGATGGTAAAAGGCGCATACAAGTACCGTGTGCACAAGGTAAAGGTGCCTTCACCAAATTTGCCGGAGGCTTTCAACGGCTTTAAAATTGTTCAGATATCCGACATTCACACAGGCTCATTTCTTGACGACTCAGCATTAAATAAGGCATTTGATATTGTGATGCAACAAGGTGCTGATATGATTTTATTTACAGGTGATTTGGTAAACAATGAAAGCACCGAAACAGCCGGATACGAGAGCACATTCAGTCGTTTAAAGGCACCATATGGGGTCTATTCTGTTTTGGGCAATCATGATTATGGCGATTACAAACAATGGGAAAGTCCGCAAGCAAAAACACAAAATTTAAATGACCTTAAGAAAGTGCATGCCAATGCAGGTTGGCGTTTGTTGATGAATGAACATGTGGCAATTGAGAAAGATGGAGAAAAAATTGCTTTGTTGGGAATTGAAAATTGGGGCGGTAACATGAACTTTCCAAAATACGGTAAAATGGATTTGGCCCACAAAGGCACCGAAAATTATCCTTATAAAATATTGATGAGCCACGACCCAAGTCACTGGGAAAAACAAGTTCAGCCGCTTTATCCCGATATTGACTTAACCTTGAGTGGCCACACCCACGGCATGCAACTGGGCATTGAAATTCCGGGGTTCCGTTTTAGTCCATCACAATGGGTGTATAAACAATGGGCCGGCTTATACAAACACGAAAAGCAATACATCTACGTCAACCGCGGTTTAGGCTTTTTAGGCTATCCGGGTCGTTTGGGCATTTGGCCAGAGATTACTGTTATTGAATTACAAAAGGTTTAAGCTTTTTCTTTCCTTCCCGCAACCCATCTTTCAGCAAACTGTTTTTGTAAAT
>JBAXXZ010000448.1:0-2465 GCA_037127575.1 Bacteroidota bacterium
ACACTGTTGGCTACTTTATTGATAAAAAATGTGCCTGATTATTATGCCATGTCGCTTCGCAGAAACATTTTCGATTTGCCATACCATGTTTTTGCAAATGTGTTACTTTTTTCTCGCTTGTTCATTGTTTTTTTGGCAATAAAGTTTCTGAAATGGCCCCCTTTTAAAAGGAGTGATTCATCGCTTCACACCACGCTTGAAATTGCCTATGTATTATTGGCCATTCCTATTATTTTTCCGCACCAACAGCATTATGCCTTTTTGTTCGCAGTTCCGGCCTTTGCCTTTGCTTGGTATTATTTTCTAAACAATAAAACAAACTTTACGCGTAAAGGCAGGCATGTTTTTATTTGCTTGCTTGGAATGAGTTTTGTTTTGTGTACAATCAAGATTTGGCTGGGTGAATTCAATGGCTATTATGAGCATTATAAAATTCTTACCTATGGAGCATTACTTTTAATCCCTATTCTGTTTATGGTATCGAATGGCATCAAAGGACTGCCTTTGCCTAAAACTTAGTGTCGCAATTGGGTGGTAAAAAACACCTTCACTTGGTTCAAGGGGACACTTAATTCCATATTTTTGTGTATAATGAAAAGGTTTTTTGCTCTCTTGCTATTTAATATATTGATTGCCTTTTTTCATGCGCAATTACCCATTGCCAGAGATACTATTTGCGTTTTAGAGAACAACCTTGTTTTAAAAATGCCTTGGGCCAATGGCATTAATTTTTCAAATGTGTCAACATTGGATGTTAATTTTGATGGCCTAAATGATTTGGTGATTTATGATAAATCAAACCAATACGCAACGGGTCGTTTTAGGTGTTTTATCAATACCGGCGGAACGGGTTCGCTTCAATACAGGGCATTACCTGATGCTTCCTACTACTTCCCGACAGTAAAAAGTTGGGCGGTTTTTTTTGATTATAATGGAGACGGAAAAATGGATATGTTTTGTTCCACTGATTTAGGCATCAAAGTATATAAAAACACAAGTAGTACTTCGGGTTTAAATTTTACGCTCTCCAAATCCTTGTTGTATTCGAACTATAATCCTGGTGGTCAAGCCATGTATCTTAATTTGTATGCCAGTAGTGCTGCAGTGCCAGGTATTTCTGACATTGACAATGATGGGGATTTAGACATTTTGTCGTTTGCACCCCAAGGCATTTTCGTTGAATACCACAAAAACCTTAGTCGTGAATTGTATGGTCATTCAGATAGTTTGGTGTTTGAACGCAATAGCGCTTGTTGGGGCAATGTGTCGGAGAACAATTGCGCCATTGATTTTGGTTTATGCAGTGGAAGTAAACCCATGTCATTTATTACTTCAACGCTGGTGAATGGCAACGTATTGCAATCAAAACCCTACCACGCCGGCTCGTGTTTAACCTGCTTTGATAATGATGGTGACGGCGATAAGGATTTAGTGATGGGGGATATTTCCTGCAATCTTGTGCAGTTTGTCAAAAACAATGGCACAGCACAGAACGCTTCATTTAACGACACCACCAAACTCTATCCAAATTATCCTAACAAAAACTCAACACAATTAATTCGAATGAACAATTATCCCTGCACTTATTTTGTGGATGCCGATAAAGACAATAAAAATGATTTGTTTGTTTCGCCCAATGCTTCAAATTCTGAGAACTACAAAAGTTTGTGGTTGTATAAAAATGTTGGTACTGCTTCACAAGTAAATTTTCAATTCGTGAAAAATAATTTTTTGCAAGATGAAATGATTGAAGTGGGTCAAAATTCTTACCCCGTTGTTATTGATTACAATGCCGATGGCAAAAAAGATTTACTGATTGGAAATTATGGTTATTACAACAACAACACCTTAAACGCAAAACTAACTTTATATGAAAACATTGGCACCACAACTATTCCAAAATACAAATTGGTTAGCCGCGATTATGGTAATTTGTCAGCCCAATCATTAAACAATGTGATGCCTTGTGTGGGAGATATTGATGGTGATGGAGATATTGATATTCTTATCGGCACTTCTAGTGGCCAAATACATTGGTTAAAAAATACAGCCGGCGCCGGCAACCTTTGCAGTTTTTCCGTTTTTTTGAATAACCCATTTTCATTTACAACAACTTCCGGGGCGGCTTCACCCCAGTTATACGACTTAGATGGTGACGGTTTATTGGATTTATTAATTGGCACCATGAGCGGTAAAATTGCGTATTATAGAAATATAGGTACAATCAATAATCCAACATTTGCGCTTATCACCAATAATGTAGGCAATGTAGATGTAACGGTTGATCCATTGCTGCAAGGTTTTAGTTTTGCATCACCTTACTTTTATAAGGAAAACGGCAATACTTTTTTGTTGATCGGTTCAATAAGCGGACAAATTTTTCATTACAGCGTACCTGCAAATATTAACAACGCTTTTACGCTTATCAGCAATTCAGTAAACCATTTAATGGAAGGACCTAATTC
>JBAXXZ010000449.1:0-2460 GCA_037127575.1 Bacteroidota bacterium
GTAGCTTAATTAATGGCGCTTTGTTTATGCTTTTTTTTGGTGTTGGTACTTTTAGCATTATGCTCACTTTGCCTTTATTTGGCAACTTAATTGGAAAAAGATTTAAACATGGTATGCAAAAAATATCGCCGGCCTTTAAAGTAGGTATGGCTGCACTCTTAATTTTACGCGGACTCAACCTTGGCATTCCATACATCAGTCCTGAAATGAACGAGCACAATGTCATTGTTTGTCATGATGATGAAACAAGTGCTAAATCGCATCCTTTGATTTTATGCGCCAAGCCTAAAACAGTTATTAAGTCATCAAGCAATAAACCATGAATCTCATTTCAAAATACAATGTAGCCGCCCCACGCTACACCAGCTATCCAACTGTGCCCTATTGGGGTGCAGCGCCAAGCCAAGAGGAATGGAAAGAAGCTGTTGCCAATTGTTTTAAAAAAACAAATACCAGTCATGGCATTAGCATTTACATTCATTTGCCTTATTGTGAAAGTCTTTGCACATATTGCGCTTGTAACACACGCATCACAGTAAATCATAAAGTAGAAAAGCCTTACATTGATACGCTCATTAAAGAATGGAAACTTTATTTAGATGTGTTTGCCAGCAAACCGCGCATTAAAGAAGTGCACCTTGGCGGCGGAACCCCCACATTTTTTAGTCCTGAAAATCTTCAGCTTTTATTAAGGACCATCTTCGAAAGCGGCACCATTGCGCCCGATGCTGAATTTAGTTTTGAAGCACATCCCAACCATACTAGTGAAGAGCATTTAAAAACCTTATACGATTTGGGATTTAAACGTGTGAGCTTTGGTATTCAAGATTTTGATGCTGTAGTGCAAGATGCCATTAACCGCATGCAAAGTTTTGAGCAAGTAAAAGATGTGGTGGCAATGGCCCGAAACATAGGTTATGATTCAATTAATTTCGATCTTATTTACGGCTTACCATTTCAAACCCAAAAAGGATTAAGTCAAACCATTGAACAAGTAGTGCAATTAAAACCCGATCGCATTGCATTTTATTCTTATGCCCATGTGCCTTGGCTAAAACCGGGACAAAGAAAATTCACAGAAAAAGATTTACCGGTTGATTTGGAGAAAAGGAATCTATATGAAATGGGTTTGTCTGCGTTTGAAAAGAACGGATATAAAGCCATTGGCATGGATCATTTTGCATTGCCAAACGATGAATTATTTCACGCACAAGAAAAAGGCAGCATTCACCGTAATTTCATGGGCTATACCACTTCCTTTACAAAATTATTGGTTGGATTAGGCGCATCCTCTATCGGCGATACATGGGATGGCTTTATGCAAAACATTAAAACCGTTGAAGGCTATATAGAGGCAATCGAGAAAAACGAATTCCCAATTTTTAAAGGGCATTTATTGAGTCACGATGATTTAATTCTTCGCAAACACATTTTAAACATCATGTGCCATGGAAAAACAGCGTGGTTTAACGAGTTGATGCAATGCGAAGGTTTATATAAAGGACTTGAACGATTAGAAGAATTAAAGCACGATAAATTGGTTACTGTTCATCATAATCAACTGGAAGTGACTGAACTTGGACAGGCATTTTTGCGCAACATTTGTTTGTGTTTCGACGAATTGTATTGGAAAAAAACGCCTGAAGCAAAAATTTTCAGCTCTGCCGTATAAATTAAAATCATTATTACTGGTAATTGATTGAATCACATGAAAGGGCGATTGAATTAATGTCTTAACCAAGTTTATTTTTATTAAATTTGGTTAATCAACCAACCATGAAAAAAATTCTACTCCCTTTACTTTTATTTACCCTTATTACCGCAAACGTTAAAGCCCAAGCACTTTTTGCACCAATTACCACAACCAATTATAACATGGATGGTATTGCTGAAACCACAGCATCTTCATTAACAACAAGTGGTGCCATTGATGGCAGCAATTACGTTATGCAAAGTATGGCTTACGCAGCTATGTATTCTATGTCGGTTGGTTTGCCAAACAACGGCAACATCACTGCGCCTTCAAAAACTTTTCAATTACAACCGTATACACAAAACGACATTCTGTTTTTAATGGCAAGCCAAATTGATTCTTTAATTATTGTAACACCGGCGCCATTTAATGCAGTGAGCATAGCAGGCTTCGCAACCGAAGGAGCCGGAAGCTTAAACGTTACACTTCGATTTACCGATAACACCACCTTGGTTTACAATGCACTTACCCTACCTGATTGGTTTACAGGTACAGGCAACATCTTTAATGGTTTTGGTCGCACCAACCGAACCACCGGTGTGATTGGCACACCTTCAGGCGCTCCCAACATTTACTCACTCGATTTTAATTTAAGCTGTGCCTATAGAATAAAAAATCTAAAAAGCATTAAATTCAACAACACCGGTACCAATGCTCGTCTTTGTATTCTCGCTGCTTCTGGTGCTTCCAATCCATTAAACCTGAAT
>JBAXXZ010000450.1:0-2460 GCA_037127575.1 Bacteroidota bacterium
CTCTTAATTATTACAATTTGTTTACCGGTGCCAAAAATATTGCTGGTAATTTCAAATTTCTTATCACTATAATAAATGCTGTTGAAATTTCCAAAATTGGCAATTAATTCTTGCGTAACAGTTGAATTATCGGGGGTAACAGCCAGTACAAAATGCGGCGCTTCAAAATCTAAGTTAAAGGTATCTGTTGCACTTTTGTTTGATTTATCGGCAAATAATTCAGGGTTTTTCAATTTTTTAATGGATAACAAAATGTCGTTGCCCATTGGTGTAACTTCTGATGTTGGATACTTTGCAACCAACAATTTTAAAGCATATTCTAAACTGTCGGTGCCATTTAATTTAGCAGCACTCATGGCCTTAATAAATTCAAATTGCGCAATGTATTTACTTTTACCAAAACTGCTAATACCTTCCTTCGATTTTGCGTAGGCATCGTTGTAATTTTCATTATGAAAAAAATCGAATGTTTCGCCGTAAAACTTTTCAATTTCACTGATTTGGCCGCTGCGTTCCTGCGCGTAACCGGGATCTTTGATCAGTAGGGCAAATTCACTATCAGGAAATTCGTTTAATATTTTGTTCTTATAATAATCGGCTTTGGTTTGATTTTTTTCATCGAGGTAAATTCTGTACATCGAATAATACGTGTTTAAGGCGTACTTGTTATCCGGAAATCGGGTATTGAGTTCTTCAAATGTGCTGATTGTTTTTTTATTGTTATTAAGCTCTTCTTTGTAAATGCTGCCAATGGTGTAATACGATTTAATTATTTTTTTTGTTGATACAGCCAACAAAGAGTCATTGAGCGGTAAGTTTTTCAGGAACATTTCTTTGTTCAGCGTTAAACCCGCATTTTTCTTAGGATTTTCGGCGCTCGGTTCTTTCGATCCTCCGGTTTGGTCATCAATGGTTAAGGCCTTGTTTGATCTTCGCCAATTATCTTCTAACTTTCGATTACCCCATTTTTTTGTGAATTCAGAGATGCCAAGTGCCAATGTGTTTGCATTATAAAAAGGGAAACTGGCATTGGTTTCGCCAAAGCCCGGTAGGTTGTTGCCTGGATTAGGACTTGATGCCGCATTACTCAAGGCACTTTTAGCAGCGTCTAATTCTCTTTGTTTTTTTTCTTCTTCTTGCTTGAGGTGATCCATTAAGCGTTCAATAAAAAGAGTTCTATCAGCTTCAGTCATTTTTGCAATGCGCTGCAAACTGTCTTCAGCGCTGATTGTTTTTAAATTTTTCACCAAAGTTTCAAGTGTTTTTTTTCGCGCTTGTATGTTTTTAAAGTCAGGATGGTCTTTGGGCAGTGTAACTACAGCGCTGTCGTAATAAGCTTCTGCAGGAACATAGTTGGTTAATTCAAAATAAATTTCACCTAGTTTTAAAAAGGAGAGGGCCTTTTGGTTTGGATTAACCGTGCTTGTTTGAACTGAACGTTTGTAAAAATTAATGGCCTGAGGAATGTTTTTCTCTCTCTCTTCAATTTCTCCTAAAGTGTAAAAAATCACATCATAATAATCGGAGTTCTTGTACTCCTTGGTCATTTTCATGAGGTCTTTTTTTATTTTATCGGCATTGCCCGGTTTTAGGTCCATTAACCTTGCAATTTTTATTTTGCTGTAAAAAACCATTTCATAATTGGGTTTTAATTGGATGGTTTTTTTGTAATATTCAACCGCTCTTTTATTGTCTTTGGCTTGTTCAAGCAATTGGGCAACAATAAAACTATAACGTGATCGTCTTTTTTTGCTGATGCCGTTTAAAAGGTCATTGTTCCTAACGGTTTCCATTAGTTTGCTATAGGCTTCGGTATTTTGGCCGCGACGTAAATAATAATCTGCCTGTATTATCGGGAATTCATTTTTAATTGACAGCGGCAAACCTTTGGCGTTTTTTAATAAGCTAATAATGGGTTCAGAACTACTCACCGAGCCAATTTCGTTATTGGCCTTTATTAGCCAAAGCATGGCCGTGTACTTATCGTTCGATTTGTTGTAAGTGCGAATAACATATTCAAAGGCTTCAATAGCGCTAAAAAATTCGCGTTTGTAAAAGTGTGAAATGCCAATGTTAATCCAATTATTGTCTATCCAATTGCCTGCGCTAGCCAATTCGCCTCCTTTACCGTCCTTAATGGCGTGGCGTTGAATACACAAGGAGGATTTTTTAATCGCCTTATCAAAATCGGGGAATGTGCTTTTTGCTTTTTCTTGACTTGGGTAAATGAAAATTGGAAGAACTTTGTCGTAATTTTCCTTATTCGCTTTTTCGATTTTAAAAACACCATCTTTTATGGCTTCGCAAGAATAATAATACCCATTAAAGCGGGCAGTTGTATTGTGAAACGACCGTGTAACAACAGTGTTTTTGGTTGTGCTGCACGATGATGCCATCAATACGATGGACAACAAGAATATATAAAAACGACTGTGCACCCTTGTTAGAACGATTTAAATT
>JBAXXZ010000451.1:0-2458 GCA_037127575.1 Bacteroidota bacterium
GAACAGAGCTTGCCACCGGCATCGGCCATGGCTTTAAACAAATCGGGCATGTTGTTATAGTAGGTAAAACTATTGCCAATAAAAAGTACACGGGTGGTATCGTTGGTCGCCAAAGCTTGGTGACTAACGAAAAACATGAGGAAATAGGGGATAAAACGCATGATGCAAAGCCTTAAGGTACAAAAAATTACTAAGCATTTGGATTTAATTTCGTAATTCCTTTTGAAATGATAAGGATCATTTTTGCTTTATACAATACAAACTGTTATTTTCACTTTTCAAGTAAAAACGATGTTAGAGAGTCCATTGCACGAACATAATCTGCTGCAGGTTACTGTTGAGATTGTTGATAAACCATTGCTCAACGCAAGTAAGACTGCCATCGTAAGTTTTTTTGATGACAATGATAAACGGGTTTCTATTTTTAAATTACCGGTTATTACTAAGGAAGATATTTATCAACTCATTGATGACAAACAGGCCCTTCAATTAGGTGGCGCTTATATCAAAGATTTTTCTTTAAACGAATACCGTAAACTGCGCAACCTCGATACGGAAGCCCCTGTGGAGCTTTATTGCTTCTCGGCAAAAAAAACATTTTTTGATTGTGAGATGGAGACTGATTTTAGTCACGCGCAATTTATGGCCGAAAAAACCAGTTTCGAAGCTTCTGTTTTTGCGAATGGTTTTTGTAACTTTTTTTCGGCCCATTTTAGTCAAGGACCGGTGAGTTTTAAAAAGGTGAAATTTGGTTCGGGCAGTATCAGTTTTCAATCGGTACGCTTTGGCGATGGTAACATTAGTTTTAATAATACCAGTTTTGGGAATGGCAATGTGAGTTTTATTGATACCGATTTTGGAAATGGTAATGTTGATTTTAAGAACAGTTATTTTGGGAAAGGAACAGTAGATTTTAAATTCGCCAAGTTTGCCAGTGGCGATATAAGTTTTGAGCGCAGTGTGTTTGGTGAAGGAAGGAAAGATTTTAAGAATGTTGAATTTGGCGGCGGTAAAATTGATTTTAAACGCATTGATTTTAATGATGGTGATGTTTGTTTTGAAGGTGTTGAGTTTGGCGATGGCAAAGTAAATTTTAGAGCTTCGGTTTTTGGTAAAGGAAAAAAAACCTTTGAGTTAGCCGATTTTGAAAAAGGCGAAGCGCAGTTTGACTTGGTTGATTTTGGAACCGGAAGTATTAGTTTTAATCAGGCTTCGGTGATGCAAATTTCATTTAAAGGCTGTCATTTGGATTGTTACACCGATTTACGATTCGCCAATTGCCAGTCGGTAGACTTGAGTAACACTGTTCTACGCGACATTTTGAATGTGAAACCCGAAGGCGAAAAAGTGGTCATCAAAGAAATGATTCTTACCGACATGCGTATACTTGGTCGACTTTTTATTAATTGGCGTGAAAACAATGTGTTTGATTTAATATACAACCAACAAAAAACATCACGTTTTCAAAAAGCTGAGCAGTTTCGGATTTTAAAAGAGAATTTTAGAAATAACGGTCAGTATGATGACGAGGATGATGCCTATTTGGAATTTAAACGCTGTGAAGCAAAAGCCCGCTTGGTTCGTGCCTTAGAACGCAAGGGACAACATGCATTATTGGCATATCCGGAGTATTATTTTCAAAAATATGTTTTTGATTATGTGGGACGATATGCAACAGCACCCATGCGCGTATTGACTAATGCAGGTTTAGCGGTGTTTGTTTACGCCCTCATTTATTATTTTTTGGATAACTTTTTCCCACACATTGGATCAGTAGCTTCTACCTTACCGGCCGAATTAAACAATTCGGGACATTTTTGGAATTCGGTTTATTATAGTGCCATTACCTTTTGTACGGTGGGTTATGGCGATTACTTTGCCTTGGGCTGGGTAAAGCTCATAGCTGCTTTTGAAGGTTTCAGCGGCATTTTTTTAATGAGTTATTTTACGGTGGCATTTGTACGCAAAATATTACGGTAATAACGTTCTAAAGGAATATGGCCATGCAGTATGGTCTTTTTTTGATTAGACGATTAAATGAGCTCCAATTGTGTCATTTTCGTTAGGCGATTCCAAGGTTTTTTCAGCAAAACTGCCCTGAAAGAACCCAATTTCCTTTTATTTTCATTCCAAAAACGCCTGTGTACAAACATATAACGAATACGGGTTGTTTGTAATCATTCCATTTAATTTTGATCTGAATTTCGGTAAAGCTTTGATTTTCGCTTGGAGCTTATTTTTTAAAATCTTCTGTACTTAACTGATAGAAAGGCTTTGGGCGATATCGTTATTTAGAATCATTTATTTTCCAAATATAATGCAGGTTTGGATGTTTTCCAAATAAAAGATTAGTGACATTAATCATCCGTATTTAAGACGGCCATGTAAGATTTGGACTTTTAATGTAAAACACTTCGCTCGTTTTGTATAGAATTTTGTGTCATCAAAACTCAAGATA
>JBAXXZ010000452.1:0-2454 GCA_037127575.1 Bacteroidota bacterium
ATTAAGCGATGGGTCTAACAGTTTGCAGATTGACGTAGCATATTTTACTTGCGGACTCTGATTAAATTCACCGTAAACCATCAAGTGCATGTACTTTTTTGATTGGTCATGGATGGCTTTTACTACCTGCGGGTGGCAGTGCCCGACGTTGCTCACCGAAATGCCGGAAATTAAATCAATGTATTCTTTGCCATTTTTATCGGTTAATATAACACCGCGTGCGCTTTCAATGTCAATATCTAATCCCATCATGGGAGTGTCGGATGTTTGCGCCACATGGCGTAAAAATAACTCGCGTTGATTCATCGGCAAGAATAAATAAGTGAATGGAAAAATTAAAATCTAATATAAAAGTAAAATGAATTTTTAGATTTCAAAAAAAATTATGCTTTAATTAAATGGATAAACAATTCTCGGTTTGCGCGGGGCTTAATTGAATTGTAACAGGCTTCGTATGTTTTAACACGAAATAAAGTTTGAAAATAGTTTTTGTATTCTTCTGCGCTACCGCCAAAAGGGGGCTGATCGTTATTCATCGTATCGTTGAATAAAAGGCCTACCAATTTGCCTTGAGGGGCCAATAAAGCATGCATCTTTTGGAAATATTTTTGGCGAAGTCTTCGGTCAATTGCACAAAAAAAAGTTTGCTCAATGATTAAATCAAAAGTATTTCCTTCAAGTTCAAAAAAATCGCCTAATATGAGGTTTTCAGGCATCATTTGAGGGCAACGTTGTTGTAATTTTTTTAATGGTTCAGGGGCTAAGTCACAAACAGATACATTCGTAAACCCTTTATTTATAAGGTATTCAGCCTCATGGGCGTTGCCGGCACCTGGAATTAGAATGGATAAACTTTTATCGGCGATTTGATCGAAGTAGTGTTTGAGAGGCTCACTGATTGTGCCAACATCCCAGCCAAAATCGTTATTTACATAGCGATTGTTCCAGTATTCTGCACTCAGTTGTTCTGTCATTTTTCTTCCATTACTTTAAAACGCACAAAATCTACGCTTTGACCGGTTCTTTTGAGAATGGTAATGTCGTATCCATCCGACTTGCGTTTATCGTTAATGGCAGGTATTCTTCCAAAAATATAATTGATGTAACCTGAAATGGTTTCGTATTGCGGGTTTTCGGGTAGGGCAAGGGGTAATACCTGGTTAACATCTGTTACAGGTGCCTGAGCATTTACAATAAATTCAATGTCGCTTTTCTTTTCAACATTTGGTTTTTCCTCATCGTGTTCATCCTGTATTTCGCCAACCAGTTCTTCTATAATATCTTCCATGGTTATTAAGCCGGCCAAGGAGCCAAACTCATTGGTTACGATGGCCATTTGAATGTGGTGCTTTTGAAAATCTCTTAATAACTCATTAATCTTCATGCTTTCGGGCACATAGTGTACCGGGCGCATAATATCCTTTAAAGTTTTAAACTTGTTATCTACCAATGCTTTTAACAAATCCTTACTGTGCACAATGCCGATTACATTATCGAGGTCGCCCAAAAAAAGCGGAAAGCGTGAAAAGCCTTCTTCAATTATCTTTTTTGAAATTTCATGTTTCCCAATCTCAACATCGAGCGCCACCACACGGTTTTTAGGCACCATGATTTGTTTTACAATACGGTCGTCGAAATCAAATACGTTCTGAATTAACTCGTTTTCGCTTGGTTTAATGGCCCCTCCTTCTTCACTTTCCGTCAAAATCAATCGCAATTCTTCTTCCGAGTGAAAATCTTCTTCGCCCACTTTTGTAACGCCTAAAATATTGAGTGCAAAATTGGATGTTTTGTTTAATAACCAAATAAAAGGGGAACATACAACATAAAAAAAGCGCATCGGCAATGCCACAAACATGGCAGCTTGCAAACAATATTTAATGCCAATCATTTTTGGTATTTGTTCACCCAATGTAACATGAAAAAAGGTAAGTAGGGCTAAAGCAATGGGCAAGGATATACTGTGAATGGTGATTGAACTGGTTACCAAACCTGTTTCGCTGAAAAATGCGATCACGATTTCTGAAATAACCTCTTCGCCAACGGCACCCAAAGCCAAGGAAGCCAAGGTAATTCCTAACTGTGTGGCAGATAAATAGGCGTCAAGCTTTTCTAACAAGCCTTTGGCGGTGATGGCTCTTTTACTGCCTTTTTGAACCTTTATATCCAATTGTGAAGCCCTCACTTTCACCAAGGCAAATTCGGCAGCCACAAAGAAACCGTTAATCAGAATAAGTAAAAGGGTAATGAAAAGTCCGGAAACCATATTTATAGTTCAAAGATAACATTTTGTAGAAAACATGAAATGCAAATTTTAATCTGGTATTTTTGCAATGTGTTCTTCTTTAAGTGCTATAATTTGTTTGAGTAGTGTAATTTCTTGTAATAATGCAGCTTTTGTTTTTTCGCTGTCGTCGCCTGTCCAAAGGCGGTTAATATAATAAGGCTTTTGTG
>JBAXXZ010000453.1:0-2451 GCA_037127575.1 Bacteroidota bacterium
ATGTTGTGGTGCTTGTCATAATGGTTAATAATTTAAAGAATGTGATTAAACGTTTCATTATTTTGTTTATACTCTTTTGACGATTGAGCAAAGCAAAACGATAGGCGAATCAACAATTTTTTACAAATAATTTTCCATTACTTTCCTATTGTGCTCTAAATGATGAAGTTGAAGTTCTGATGCTTTTGATTTATATGGATCAATTTCCCTTAAAATCTGCATTCTTAAATCGAATAAATGTTCTTTATTGCCTTTTTCGGCTTCTTTAACCAAATCAATTTTCATTAATTCCTCTTGTGTGTTTTGCTTTGGATTGAAGATTCCATTGAGTTCAGAACACTGATGACACACTCCTGCCTTGTTGATCAAAGCGCATCTTCCTTCAAAAACATGAATCATTTTTGATCTCCCGGTATGAAGATAATATTTCACCATTGCTTCAGAAGTATTCAGTATGGAAGTGATTTCAGAAACTTTAAATTCATAAACCTCTTTTAAGAAAATGCAAATTTGTTGTTCTAATGGTAACGATTTTGAAATACAGGTGAAACAAAAGGCAATGTGTTCTTTGGCTTCATACTGTCCGTTTGGAGAGCTCATACGTATATCCATTGCTTCCTGGAAAAATTTTTGGTTTGAAAGAGCAGCCTCTTTTGTAATATCAGTAACGTTTTCTACCCATCGCTTTTGTGCGCGTAAATTATCTTTCGCTAAATTAGAAGCGATAGTAAAAAACCATGTCTTTAATGACGATTCTCCTCTAAATGTTTCTAATTTTTCAGTGGCTTTAATGTAGGTGTCTTGTGCAATGTCTTCTGCGTCAACTACACTTGCTGTAATTCTTAAAAGATACGACTTAAGTTGTCCGAGATTCGTTTCAAATTCTTGATTTAATAATTCAAGTGTCATGCTTTTTAATGCAATTGTTTTTTAGCAGCCAAATTTTATATTTTATTAGCTATCTCTAAAATACAATTTTTTAAATTAAAATTGTGAAAGCGGGAATATATTTCGTCCGAAAAATAATGTGTTTTATGCTTTAACGATAATTTAACAAACCAAAAACCCCTGATAAATATGGTTTTATCAAGGGTATTCCGGTTAATGACCCTCTTCAGTAAAGAACATAAACAAAATCCTTACAGATACGAGGGCATACATACAATTTTGGGACTTGTGGTTATCTCATAAGTAGAGGAAAATAAAATGATTACATACTCAATTTATAAAGTTTCGCAAATCATCAAATCAACTTCTTGTTTGTACGCTTTTTTACGTAGTTCGTTAAGCGCAGCAAAGTCTTCGCTAACATACATGTCTTTTATTGCCTGAGCATTGGGAAATTCAAATACAGCAATGGCTTTAATCCCACCTTGTCCCATTATTTGTTCTATTGTTTTAAAACGCTGCATGTTGCTTCCGCCGAATTTTATAAAAACCTGTACAATTTGTGAAAGATATGATTGAAAACTCTGCATGTCATCAATATTAGGGACAGCATTTATAACTAAAAAAGTTTTATTAGTCATGTTTCTTATTCATTTATTTTACGCACCGGTGCTAAATCTAATTTTGTTTTTTCATTTACAATAGTGCCGGTTTCAATATACAATTTATGTCCAGCCATAATTCCATCTAATAATTTGGCGTTCATGTTCTTCATCATAAAGCCGTTCATCATATCAAAAAATCCATTTTTCATACTATAAGCCATTGTGCTTGACAAAATTGTTTTGTCTCCTGCTTCCCTAACAGCCAAATCTAAAGCCATTGTATCAATTCCCGGCATTTTTTTAAGTTCTGCTACTTCAATTTTAATGTTTTTACCTTCATTCCATTCAGTTACTTTTTCTTCCGCACTAGCTCCCATCATAGTAAAATCACAATGTCTAGTAGCGCCTACACCTTCTTTTTGAGTGGAAGTGATGAATGATTTGCTTACAGCAGGATGTCCATGACAGATATTTCCGAAATCAGCTAAAGCTTTCCAAACTTTTTCCTTGGATTGATTAATTTCAATTTCTCTTTTAATTGTGGTTACTTTTCCCATTTTTTTTTGTTTTTAGATGATTAAATAATAAATGCATTGTTTTTATTCCGCTTTTATAACTACCAAGACTTTTGGACTGTGTTAAAACACCGTAAAAAGTGGTGTGAAGAAGTGCCGTAATTTCCTTCGAGTCAAAATGTGTGCTGATATCCCCTTCTTTTTGTGCTCTTTTAACACAGGGCTCTACAGCGTTAATAATTTTTTTAAATCCTTTCGATGTTGCCTTACCAACTTTTTCATTTATTGCCCCTAATTCCGACATCATATTGTTTACCATGCAACCCATGAAATTAACTTTAGGCTGATGTTGCAGCATAACATCGTAAAATTGTTTTAATTGATCAATCGCTTTTATTTTTTTGTCAGGCATTAAAACCTTACATATTCGTTCGGTGTTGGAT
>JBAXXZ010000454.1:0-2445 GCA_037127575.1 Bacteroidota bacterium
GTGTAGCATGTTATAAAAGTAATTAATTTATTTCGCGGACTGCCCTAATTTTTCAATTTTCAGCAACCAATTTTCACGAAATGTTTGTGAGGATTTTCTGACAGGGCCAATTCCGGTGACTGAAATTGTTTTTACTCCACAAAATCCAAGTACCCTGTCGCGGAGCATGTTCACCGATGGAGCACCATAAAAGAAACGATAAAAAAATAGCGGCGTATCGCTTGTGTAAATTATGGAAGATGTTTTGCCAATGAGAAGTTTATCCCAAAAGGCTGAATCTTTTCTATACTTAAAAGCAAATCCCGGCAATAATGTTCTGTCGAAAAAACCTTTTAATAATGCCGGCACTGAGCCCCACCAAACTGGGTGTATAATCACAATGTGATTGGCCCATGTAATTTTTTCTTGGGCAAGGATTAAATCTTTTTCGAGGCTTTCTAAATTATGATCGCTGTAAGAGCCATTAAAATTGAGATCGAATTGTAATTCGTGTAAGTTGAGGATGACTGTGTCAAAACCCGATTGCTTTGCGCCATTCGCATAAGCTTTACTTAAGGCAGCACAATAACTATTTTTGTTTGGGTGTCCGTTAATAACAAGAATTTTTTTCATTTTTTAGAATTGAACTTTATATACAAAATTTGGAAACAAACCAATTTGATAAGCTGTGTTAATGGCATTGGTAACCGGGTTGTAGCGTTGCGCAAAAACGTTTTTGTTGTTGGTGATGTTTTGAATGTCGAAGAAAAGTGATTGTGATAATTTTTTTGTTTTACTATTATAAGTAAATCCTGTTTTTACATCCAGTCGAAAGAAGTTAGGATTTCGTAGACTAAAGGCATAGTTGTCGCCTTTTAATACTTGCTGTTGAATAATTTGCGAAGCAGCTAAATCTACAGGTGTATAATATCGGCCGCCGGCCTGTGTGCATTTTATATCAATAGTGAAAGCATTTCTTTTTTCTTTTCCTACTTTAATTTCTTTTCCTACTAAAACGTTGTAAACGAATTTGCCATTAAACGCGGTGTTTCTTTCAATGCCGTCGCTGCCTTTGTATTTTGATTCGTAAAGCGTGCCGGTCATTAATCCGTAATAACCTTTACTGAAGAATTTTTCAATGGTTAATTCTGCACCATAATTAGTGCCTTTGCCTCGGTTCCATAAATCGCCTTGTTCATTTGGATTATAATTGGAACCGGTATTTAGCATCGAAAAACTACTTCCCATTCGTGAAACAGGCACATCAAACAACATTTGGTAATATATTTCTGATTTAATGCGCCAATCTTTAATTGGCTGTACATCATAACCTATTACAAAATGGTGGCTTTTGGTAAAACCTAAATTTTTATTCGATTGATCATAAGCGCCATCGGTTTTTAACTGGCGATAGAAGTATACATCGAGCGGTTGCATTTGGCTATGCAAGCCATAACCTGCACTGAAATTACTTTTTGAATTAATTTTGTATTTCAAACCGGCTCTTGGCTCAACAGAAATGGAATTATTCAATGCTAAAAATTGACTGTGTAGGCCTAAGTTAAGGGTCAATTTTTGATTTAAGTTGTATTTCGCATGTGCATATACTTGGTAAAGTTGTGTGAAGTCTTTAAAGTCCCAAATGTTCACCCATTCAGGGTTGTAGCGGCGGTTACGATAAGATAAATTTAGGTTCAAAATTTCAGCAATGCCACCAAATTTTAAAAAGAGTCGTGAGTTTATTTTTGTATTGAACGACGAATTAATCGAATAATTAATACGTGTGGTTTTATTTTCTAAAACACGGGTGGTGTTGAAGTCTGATTTGGCCACAGTATCCAATAGAAACTCCGAAGCAGCATATGAAGCACCGACGACAGTATTAAAAAACGATTTATCGCCTACTTTAATAAAGTGTTTTAGACCTAATAAACCGATGTTACTTGTAAAATAGCTGTCGGTTGTAGGGTCGGCAAACAAATCGGTGGTATCGGTTTTACTGTGTAAAAAACTGATTTTGCTGGCGCCACCAATACCAAACAAGGTAAACTTACCAAGTTTACTTGTACCACTGCTGAGTTTAAATGATAAGTCCTGGTAAAAAGGCGTGGCGGTTGTGCCAACATTAATGCCAAATGACTGTGCGAAGCCGGTAAAAGAATAACGGTAAGCAATAAGATAAGAGGATCCTTTTTCTTTATTGATTGGCCCTTCAGTCATGGCTTCAAGTCCGGTAAAAGCGCCAAATTGAATTGTGTGCTCGCGTTTTTCAGAATTTCCACTTCTAAAACCCAAATCAAAAACACCGGCATTGGCATTGCCATATTCAGATGGAAAAGCGGAAGTAAAAAAATCGGAATTTTTTAAAACGTTTGTATTGAGTGCGCTAACCGGACCGCCTGTTGTGCCAATGGTGGAGAAATGATTTGGGTTTGGAATGTTTAATCCTTCAACCCGCCATAAAAC
>JBAXXZ010000455.1:0-2437 GCA_037127575.1 Bacteroidota bacterium
AAGCACAACGAATACATCGATTTGGATAAATCCATTCACTTCGATTATTTTTTTGTTCGCAAAACCATTTTCCTAAAATACTCACAAGGTTTTATTGGCATGCCAGGTGGTTTTGGTACCATGGATGAACTATTTGAATCTTTAACCTTGGTGCAAACCAATAAAATTGCACAGTTTCCTGTGGTGTTGGTGGGAAAAGCCTATTGGGAAGGTTTAATTGATTGGTTAAAAAATTCGATGTTATTAGAAGAACACAATATTAATCCTGCCGATTTAGAACTTTGTAAAGTAGTTGATACAGCCGATGAAGCCGTAAAACACATCGTTGATTTTTATAGTCGTTATTTACTTAAACCAAATTTTTAATTGTATTCCTGGGGCTTTAAAATACTTGTTTTACCGCTGCTCTATGCCATTTCCTTTTTACCGTTTTGGTTATTATTGATGATTAGTCGCTTTTTCTATTTCATCGTTTATTACTTAATTGGTTATAGAAAGAGAGTTGTTCGCCAAAACTTACAAAATGCTTTTCCCGAAAAAAGTGAACAGGCTTTAAACAAAATTGAAAGAGAATTCTACCAACATTTTTGTGATGTGTTATTCGAGACAATCAAATTATTCACCATGTCGAAGGAAACATTTAAGCGCCATTGCCAAATGGATGACAATGCCATTAATACCTTTCAATCTTATTTCGACAAAAACCAAAGCATTATAGGTGTGATGGGCCATATGGGCAATTGGGAATGGGCCGCCATGGCGCATCAAGTATATTTTAGCAGAATGATCACCGGTGTATATCACCCACTCTCAAATAAAAACTTTGATCATTTTATGTTCAAATTAAGATCGCGATTTGGTGGCGATTTGGTGAGCATGAAAAACTTATACAAACGCCTCATCCATCTAAAACAAAGCCATCTCTCAACCCCCATAGGTTTAATTGCCGATCAAACACCACCGCCTGAAAGCGCCTACTGGACAACTTTTTTAAACCAAGACACGCCCATTTTTAATGGCAGCGAAAAGCTTGCAAAAAAATTTAATTACCCAATCATTTACATGTCGGTTAAAAAAATTAAACGTGGGTATTATCAATTAGGCACCGCATTG
The DNA here is from genome assembly GCA_037127575.1 of Bacteroidota bacterium. Taxonomy (GTDB): domain Bacteria; phylum Bacteroidota; class Bacteroidia; order B-17B0; family Aurantibacillaceae; genus Aurantibacillus. The sequence continues at coordinate 1,114 of JBAXXZ010000455.1, forward strand.
GTAACCGATCATCCAACTGAACTAAAAGACGGCGAAATTTCGGAATTACACGCAAAATTATTAGAACAAAACATCCGCGAACAACCTGCCTATTGGCTTTGGAGCCATCGCCGATGGAAACACAAAAAACCAAATCAAACAAATAATTTACCTTTAAAATAAGTAAGAAATGAGCGATATCTCTAATTTAAAATTTGGCACAAGAGCCATTCATGCCGGCGCTGAGGCCGATGCAAGTACAGGTGCCATTATGACACCAATTTTTCAAACAAGTACTTATGTGCAGGAATATCCGGGCAAACACAAAGGTTATGCTTATGCCAGAGGTAAAAATCCTACACGCGAAGCCTTGCAAAAAAACATTGCCTCTTTAGAAAACGGCAAACATTGTTTGTGTTTTAGTAGCGGCATGGGCGCTATTGATACTGTAATTAAACTATTGGCACCAGGCGATGAGGTAATTACAGGAGATGATTTATATGGTGGTAGCTACAGAATGTTCACCAAAATATTCATGAATTACGGTATCAAGTTTCATTTCATTAACATGACCAATGCAGGCAACATTGAACAATACATCAATGCTAAAACCAAACTTATTTGGGCCGAAACACCAACCAATCCAACCATGCAAATCATCGACATTGAAGCATGTGCAATATTGGCCAACAAACACAATATAATTTTAGCAGTCGACAATACATTTGCTTCACCCTATCTTCAAAACCCTTTAAACCTTGGCGCACACATTGTAATGCACAGTGCCACCAAATATTTGGGCGGACATAGCGATGTGGTAATGGGCGCATTAATTGTGAATGACGCTAAACTTTATGAGCAATTGGCCTTTATACACAATACTTGCGGGGCAACTCCCGGACCAATGGACAGTTTTTTGGTAATGCGTGGTTTAAAAACCTTGCATTTAAGAATGGAACGCCATTGTTATAATGGTCGTAAAATTGCCGAATTTTTAGAAAAACATCCCGCCATTGAAAAAGTGTATTGGCCCGGTTTCGAATCACACCCAAATCACGCTATTGCCAAGAAACAAATGCGCGACTTTGGAGGCATGATTTCAATTGTATTAAAAGATAAATCAATCGAAAATACCTTTAGGCTTGCCGCTTCATTTAAGGTGTTTTCATTGGCAGAAAGTTTAGGAGGTGTAGAATCACTCATCAATCACCCTGCCACCATGACCCATGCCTCAATTCCAAAAGACATTAGAGAAGCAGCCGGTGTGGTTGATAATTTATTGCGACTTAGTGTAGGGGTTGAAGACATTGAAGATTTGCTAAATGATCTTCAGCAGGCTTTGAAT
>JBAXXZ010000456.1:0-2431 GCA_037127575.1 Bacteroidota bacterium
TACTGTTATGTTGGCACGGGTGTAGATAAAATTAGTTTATACAAAGGCAAAGAAGTGGTGAAAAAGAATGTTACCAGTATCACCGCTGTAGATGAATTAATCAATTTGATTAAGGAAAATGGGGATTGGGTGGAAATGCCTTGATGATATTAGTCTAAAAATATTTTATTCTCGGAAATGGTAAGTACTATACAAACCCACCGGCACTCGTGGTTCTTCATAATCATACAATGATAAATACAACACGCGCCTTTCGTCGTAAATACTGATTTCATAAGTGTCGCATAAACCTTTGCCGAAAGCACCATAATTTGATTTATAAGGACAGCAATTATTGAGATGTTTAAAGGCGATGGGTAATCCATTTTTATCTCTTAGTAAGGAAAGATATTGTTCGAGGCGTTCCAATTTATTTCCACCAACTTTAATGGGTTTAAATTCAGAATACCCATAATCAGAATCTGTGCTTCTCACATCGAGTACCTTTAACAAGTACCGTGAAATCACAATATTGCTTGTATCACACGAGGCCATAATGTTTTGTAATGCTTCGCTGTATCCATGCCGCAGTGCTTGATAATAAGCTTTGCAAACCATATCGCCCGAGCCTTGCGCTTGGTATATTTTGGCTTTCGCCGCAAAACATTCACCTAAACTGCTATCGAGCCGAAGGGCATGATCAAAATCTTTCATTGCCGAATTGTATCTTTCAAGTTGTAATAAAAGCCCACCTCTTAATTTGTACAATTCGGCATTAAGTGAATCACGTTGTATGGCGTTCACATAATCATCAATAGCAGCATTGGTTTCGTGTAATTCTATATGCACAATTGCTCTATTGCAAAATACTTCGGCCATTCGCGGCGAATCGGAAAAATACCTGAAATACTGATCCATGGTTTTTAAAGCGCCCTTGTAATTTTTCTCTTCAATTAGACGCAGTGTTTTGCTGTATAATTTAAATTCAAGATTTTGAGAAAAAATTGTGCCTACCCCAAATGAAAAGAGCACAATAATCCAATACTTGAACTGAAAAACAGACATAATTTTAGGTGAATTTAAAAAATTTAAACCTAAAAAGGCAATTCAATCACACACAAATAATTCTAAATCTACGTGCGAAAAAATCTAGTTTAAATTTACAATTTTCCTTCTATTAAAATTTCAACTACTGTTGGGTCGAGTAAAGTACTGGTATCGCCTAAACTGGAGGTGTCGCCTTCTGCTATTTTGCGTAAAATCCTACGCATAATTTTACCACTTCTTGTTTTGGGTAATGCACTTACAAACTGTATTTTATCGGGCTTGGCAATGGCACCAATAATTTTTGAAACTGTCAATGAAATGTCTTTTCGGGTATGCTCTTCATTTTCATGAATGCCTGATAAAATAACATATGCATAAATGCCTTGTCCTTTAATGTCATGCGGATAACCCACTACTGCACTTTCAATCACGCCGGTATGGCAATTGATAGCGTTTTCAACTTCAGCAGTACCAATGCGGTGCCCGCTTACGTTTAAAACATCATCCACCCTGCCTGTAATTCGGTAATTACCATTGGCATCACGTAAACAACCATCACCAGTAAAGTAGTAGTTTTTGTAAATTGCGAAGTAAGTTTTTTCACATCGGTCATGATCACCATAAGTACTTCTTAATATGCCCGGCCATGGGAATTTAATGCACAAATTTCCATTCACATTATCCCCACTGATTTCTTTTCCGTTGTCATCCACCAAACATGGCTGAACACCTGGTAATGGCAGTGTTGCAAAACTTGCAATACCAGGCGTAACATTGGCAATGTTTGAAATTAAAATACCCCCTGTTTCGGTTTGCCACCAAGTATCAACTATTGGTGAATTTTTTTTCCCGATATTTTCATCATACCAGTGCCAAGCTTCTTAATTGATGGGTTCACCAACTGTTCCCAACACTTTTAAACTGCTTAAGTTTTTGTTCTCCAATGGCTCTAATCCAAAACCCATTAAGCTGCGAATGGCTGTTGGTGCAGTGTACAAAATGTTCACCTTGTGTTTTTCCACAATGTCCCAAAATCTTGAAGGACTAGGGTAGGTGGGAATGCCTTCAAAAATCAATGATGTAGCGCCTGCACTTAAAGGTCCGTATAAAATATAACTATGTCCTGTAATCCAACCTATATCGGCCGTGCAAAAATGTATTTGTCCGGGTTCATATTGAAATACATTTACAAATGTATAGTGGGTCCATACCATGTAACCTGCAGTAGTATGTACCACACCTTTTGGTTTGCCTGTTGATCCTGATGTATATAGTATAAACAAAATGTCTTCTGCATCCATACTCTCAGCTGGGAAATAGGGGTTACCATCTGATTCCACCTTTTTAATTTCATCTTCCCACCAAACATCTCTGCCTTTAATCATACTTAAGGGCGCGTGTGTTC
>JBAXXZ010000457.1:0-2412 GCA_037127575.1 Bacteroidota bacterium
ACCGTTAACTCTTCAATTATAATCACCAATCCTTTTAATGGCACCTTATCTACTTCCGGTACCAGTTATACCTATATGCCCGGAACAACAGGCACTTTCTCTGTTTGGGTCACCAACACCGAAAATGGCTGTTTAACGCAGCGTATTTTCTCGGTTACATCCAACCAAACATTCCCAACCTTTAATATTGTAAGTCCGCAAAACTTCACCTTAGGTTGTTCTTCTAAGAGTATTGCCACCATTAATTTTGCCAACCAGCAAAGCGGCAGTGGTGCTCCTGTAAGTTTCACCATGTTGAGTGGTACCACTCCTGTTCCAACTACTTATACATTAAGTGGTAACTCCAGCTTCACTGTTAACGCAGCGGGTGTTTATACCATGGTTGGAAGTGATAATGGTAGCGGATGTAAATCTATTTTACCGATCACCGTGCTTGATAACAAATTTGGACCACATGTAGATACCATTATTGTTCCAAGAACAATTTTAGATTGTACCACACCTTCGGTAACACTTGAAGGGATAAGCTCAACACCTTCTGTGAGTTATGTTTGGACCTACAATGGCACTGTTAATTTAGCCACAGGCACTGTAGTGGTGGTTACTAAAACTGCCACGCCGAACAGCGCTTCATTGGGCACTTATACCATTGTAATGACGGATAACAACAACCTTTGTACATCTACCAGAACGGTGAACATGTACCAATGTTTGTATGCACCAACGCCGAGTATTTCGCCGCAAACAAATAAAGCTGAAATATCTTGTATCGACAGAAGCATTGTTTTGAATAATACCAGTAAATCAACCATTCCTACCGGTTCTATCTTCCCTAACGGTGTGGCCATTGGTAACAAGTGGTCAGGTCCTAGTCCGCAAATCGACTTACTTTTAAGTTCGTCATACACTGCAGCAGTACCGGGTCTTTATACCTTGGAAGTAAAAGATTTAGGTAATGGTTGTATTTCTACGGTTACTTTTAATGTAAAAGACAACATGATTTATCCTTCAGTACGCATTCCAAATCCGAATACAACGCAAGTTGATAGTATACGATTCTTAGATTGTGGTACATCAGTGCTTTCATTGTCAGCAACAGCAACAATTGCTTCTCCACGCTTTAGTTGGGCAAGACCTGAAGGCGCTCCAGCTGCAAGTACGAATACTGCGCCTACTTTTAGTGCACAAGCCATTGGAATGTATTTTGTAACTGTAACTGACCCTGATAACGGATGTGCTACCACTGCGGGTGTGCATGTGAAAAACGGTAAATTAACCGTGGATGTTCAAGCCGATAAAGAAACCGGTTTTGCACCTTTGGATGTGAAATTCACCAATAACTCAAGAAGTTCAATTGATAATTTGGGCATTGTGAGTATTTGGAACTTTGCCAATGGAACTGATTTAAGAACTAACTCAGTAACGGTACCGGCTAACACCACCTATTCTTTGGCAGGTACTTATTATGTAAAAGTATACATCAATAAAGGCACCTGTTTAGATTCAGTGATTAAGAAAATTACGGTTGAAGTGCCATCTGTGTTCAGTATTCCAAACGTGTTTACGCCAAATGGTGATGGTATTAATGACTTCTTCTTCTTAAAAACAGCCAGCTTAGAGAGCATCGATGCTTATATCTTTGATCGTTGGGGCCGCTTGGTGTTTAAAACTGAAGGGTCTACTACCGGAAATATTTCATGGGATGGTAAAAACGCCTCAGGTAAAGATGCTCCTGATGGAACTTATTTCTACATCATCAAAGCCAAAGGCAAAGATGGCAAGGATTATGACCAAAAAGGTAATTTGAGTTTGTTTAGATAAAATCTAATTTGTCAAATCATAAAAAAATCCGACAAACATTGTCGGATTTTTTTTTCGATGTTGATTTTTAGTGGACTATTTGTATATTTGAATCTTGATATAATTAATTATGAAAAAATTTCTTTCACTCTTTTTGTTGTTTGTAAGCGTTAAGATCTATTCTCAGTCCCAAGCAATTTGCTCCGGATCTTCAGCAACTTTGCATGCCACACCTGTTGCAATTGCTAACTCAACATTGGTTGTGCCTGGTACGCCAACTGCAGCATTTACTGCTACGAACGGTAATTTTGTTATTTCCCCAACGGTTACAACTACATACACAATCTATACGCCATCTACAAATTCATTTGTGATGACAATTACCGTGAATCCAATGCCGATTGTTGCGCCAACATACACACAAGCAAGTTGTACCAGCACTTCAGCAGGTTTTAATTTTCATTTAACTTTTAGTCCTGCCAACCCGGTACCTAGTTACACTGTTACTTGGGCGCCACCGCCACCGCCATTAACCACCACCATTCCTGTTGTTCCTAATTGTGTTACTGCAGCAACTGATTATAGTTGTTTTGGTTCTATCAGCCCTGGTAC
>JBAXXZ010000458.1:0-2406 GCA_037127575.1 Bacteroidota bacterium
CCGATTATCATACATCGATTCAAGTGCCGCCCCGCAGCAAGATTTTTATAATTATTGCAACGGCAAATGGCAAAAAAGTTTTGTGATGTCTGAAAGCGACGCCCGTTACGGCAGTTTTAATGAAATCAACGACAACAACTTAAAAAAGATTAAACAAATTCTTGTTAGCGCCTCCTCAAATAAAGCGGCATTGCCAAATAGCAATGCGCAAAAATTAAGGGATTTTTTCAATACCGCCATGGATTCATCAAGGGCCAATGGATTAGCTTATTCACCCATTCAAACCCAATTGAATAAAATTGACTCCATCAGAAACTTCAAGGATTTCATGAAAGTAAAATCCGAATTCGACAACATTGGCGTAAATCTGTTATTTGGCATTGGGGTATCACCTGATTTAAAAAACAGTAAAAAAAATTCGATGGGTATTTCGCAAGCAGGTTACGGTTTAGGCGACCGTGATTATTATTTCAACAACAACTATGAAAACATTCGCACCGAATACAAACAATATCTTTCGGTTTTGTTTACCATCATTGGCACGCCATCTCAAGCTTGTAAAGATTTTGCTGATGATGTGTTTGATTTTGAAACCAAATTGGTAAACAAAGCCTTTACCCGTGTGCAAATGCGCGACATCGAGAAAATGTACAACGTGTATAGCATTAAGGGATTAAACGAACTCAATCCTAGTATCAATTGGGCCGATTATTTTAAATCGAAAAAAATTAAAGTCGACACAGTAATTGTGGGCATGGTTGATTATTTAAAAGAAATTAATTTTTTGGTTGAACACACCCCAATTGGTTTATTAAAATTGTATGCCAAAGCCCAATTATTGATGGAAGCTGCACCGTATTTGAGCGAAAAATTTGTGGTGACCCATTTTAAATTCAGAGGCACCGTAATGAGCGGATCTAAAACCATGAAGGCCCGTTGGCAAAGGGTTCAAAACGTGATGAACGGATGTATTGGCGACATTGTATCGGAAGAATTTGTAAAGAAATATTTCCCTGCTGAAGCAAAAGTAAAAATCAATAAACTCATCGATAACCTAGTATTATCTTACCGCGAGCGCATTGCTACCCGCACTTGGATGAGTCCTGAAACCAAAAAACAAGCCAACCGCAAATTGGATTTGTTAATCAGAAAAGTGGGTTATCCTGATAAATGGAAAGATTACAGCACTTTAAAAATAGGCACCAACAGCTATTGGGAAAATGTTTGCAATGCGAATATTTATTTAAGTTTAGACAATCTCAATGATTTAAAAAAACCGGTTGACCGCAAGAAATGGCAAATGACACCTGTAACAGTGAATGCCTATTATGATCCAACCACCAACGAAATCACCTTCCCGGCCGCCATTTTACAACCGCCTTTCTATGACCCTACTGCCGATGATGCAGCCAACTACGGCACCATGGGCTCAATCATTGGTCATGAATTAACACATGGTTTTGACGACCAAGGTGCGCAATTTGATGCCGACGGAAACATGAACATGTGGTGGACCGATGCAGACTTTAAAAATTTTAAAGAACGTACAGCAAAAATTGTTGAACAGTTTGATGGATATGTTGCTTTGGATACTTTAAAAGTGAATGGCAGCATGACACAAGGTGAAAACATTGCCGATTTAGGCGGATTAACCATGGCTTATTACGCTTACAAAAAATCTTTGGGCAAAACACCATCTAAAGTATTGAACGGTTACACCGGCGAACAACGTTTCTTTATCGCTTGGGCCCAAGGTTGGAAAGGCGTAACCAGAAATGAAGAATTAAAACGCCTCTTAACTGTTGATTACCACTCACCGGCCTATTTTAGGGCCTTTGCGCCATTAAGTAACATGCCTGAATTCTATGAAGCTTTTAAAGTTAAACAGGGCGATAAAATGTTCCGTCCTGAAGAGAAGCGTGTCGAAATTTGGTAAATTGAGCTTGTCGAAATTTGGTAATTGATAGGTCGATATCACATACTTTTTTTTCTGTTGCCAATTTTTTTAATTGGTCAAAAGACTGATTTTGCCAAAGAATGGAAAAATGACAAAGGACTGAGAGGCGCATCATTGGCTTACTGCGTGATGGATGCCAAAACATCATCCGTGTTAAGTGAATTTAATGCCTTTGAACAGATTATTCCGGCCAGCACCTTAAAAATTGTAAGTACCACGGGGGCCTTGCAAATTTTGGGTGCTGACTTTCGTTACAGCACCAAATTATTGTATACCGGCACATTTAAATAATACTCTGTTACGAGTCCCAGATGGGTATCAAATTTATATTATTGGAGACAATGTTACTGCATACGCAGGAGTATATGAAAATGTCGTTTTTATAGATATTCCTATTCAGCGCAATTTTTCTTTTTTAGAGAATCTGACGATTCCTTTAAACACGCATT
>JBAXXZ010000459.1:0-2402 GCA_037127575.1 Bacteroidota bacterium
GCTGCAGCTTGTCCATTATTGGTTAGAGGCAACGGCGGCAATGGCGGCAGTGTTTCAGATGGCCAAGCACATGGCGGCGGCGGCGGCGGCGGGCAAGGGGTTGTCATTTATTCTATTCCAATTCCAACCAGCAACATTACTACCCAAGTGAATAATGGTGCAGCAGGAGCAGATAATAGCGGCGGTTCTACCAGTGCAGGCGCCGGATCAGGTTCAAGTGGATCGGGCACAATTGCAGCTAGTTCGGGACCATTACCAATTAAGTTGATAAATTTTGATGCCCTCACACAACTAAATAAAGTAAAATTGATTTGGCAAACTGCCACCGAAAAAAATAACCGTCATTTTATCATCGAAAAAAGTCAAAACGCCATTGATTATACCGTTCTGGGCTGTGTGAAGGGAGCAGGCAACAGCAGTGTTATTCAGCGTTATGAATTAACTGATTTTAATCCCATTTATGGTATTAATTATTACCGGTTAAAACAAATTGATTTCGATGGTACCTCAACTTTTGCACCTATTGTTGCCATTCAATTAAAGGAGCCGGGCAAATTTATTGTGTATCCAAATCCAATGAATACTGCTCAAAATTTGGTGATTGAATTATCACAAAGTCAAAATCAAAAAGTGCAAATAAAAATTCAGGATTTTGCCGGTAAAATTTTATATGATGATGAATTTATAAATACGGATACTGAAGTATTTTCAATCATCAATTTAAACTTGGAAAAAGGTTTGTATCAAATTTCTGTGCGTATAAATGATTTCAGTAACAACAGCCAAAAATTATTGGTGCGCTAAATAATGCGCTTAATCACTCTTAATGTGTGAGAATATTTTCCTGTATCTGCATTAAAAATGCCGTAATGGTCAAACTTATCAATACGCACACAACCGCTGGCATGTATGAGTTCATTGTTGTTGAGTAAAATGCCAACATGCACAATTTTACCTTCTTCATTATCAAAAAAAGCCAAATCACCGGCCTCTGCTTCTTCCACAAAACTCAAAGCATCTCCCAATTCTACTTGTTGGTAGGCATCACGCGGTAATTTGTAACCGTTTAACTTAAAAACAATTTGTGTGAAACCACTGCAATCAATACCAAAGGGACTTTTTCCTCCCCACAAATAAGGCGCATTGATGAATTGATGCGCTGATTTTATAATCTGTTTGGCATTGGCTTTTTCTTTGGTGGATTTACTTTCCCCTAAATAATTAAACACATGTGTTTCAAAACTTAATTTGTGTTGGTTTAAAAAGGGTAGTGAAGCACCAATGGTGATGTAAAATTTTTGCTGCGTAACACTGTTCTCAATCCATTCAACAGTATTGGGATTTAATGCCGGCGATAGTTTTTGTAAAAATTTGTAAGTTGTTTCTGTAATTTTCACATGTTGCTTCACGCTGATCCAACAGGTGTATTGATCGTAATCGATTAAAATTTTTAACCAATCGTTTTGGCTTTCCAAAACTTGATAATAATCGCCAAACAATAATTGTGTGACCATTTCGCTGGTGCCTGAGGCCTCTTTACGGCATGGCACAAGGCTCAATAAACAAATACCAAATTGCATCAATACAAAAGTAATCAAAATATGTACTTTTTTGTTTGTTACATTTTAAATTATCCCTAACTTAGTTAATGAAATATGAATCAGGATACTAAAGAGGCAGTTAACCAAATTTTAACCCAATATTTAGAAAACAATAAACATCGCAAAACATCTGAACGATACGCCATTTTAAATGAGATTTATTCGCATGAAGGGCATTTCGATATTGAAGCTTTGTATCTGATGATGAAAAATAAAAAATACCGGGTGAGCAGAGCCACTTTGTATAATAACATTGAAATACTGATTGATGCCGGTTTGGTGATAAAACACCAGTTCGGTAAAAACTTAGCCCAGTTTGAAAAGGCGTACAAATACAAACAGCACGATCATTTAATTTGTATGGATTGTGAGCGGGTGCTGGAGTTCTGTGATCCACGCATTATGCAAATTCAAAAAAGCGCTGAAGAAATGTTGAACTTTAAAATTGCACACCATTCTTTGAATTTTTTTGCCAAATGCAATCATTTACAATCAAAAGGAACATGTCCACATTATAAAAAATAAGTATGGTTTTTGAATTTTCAATATCTAAACAAGACAATTTTGCCGTTATTAGTTTAAACGGTAGTTTAATCGAACGCGGACAGGCTGAAGCATTGATTCAAAAAACTGAAGAATTGGTGCAGGCCGGCTTAACCAAATGGGCCATTGATTTGGCCAATTTAAATTACATGAATAGTAGTGGTTTAAACACTTTGATTCAACTGCTCACAAAAGCCCGCAATGCCGGCGGTGAAGCCGTTTTATACCACATGAACAAAAAAATAAACGAATTGATGC
>JBAXXZ010000460.1:0-2400 GCA_037127575.1 Bacteroidota bacterium
TACCATAAAAAACCGGCAACTGGAAGAATACGATGGTTTACTCACCGATTTTATTCAAAGCCTCGATTATGATGTAGTAGTGATTAGGGGATTACGCAACACCACCGATTTTCAATACGAACAAAACCAATACCGTTATATTCAAGAACTGATGCCTGAAATTAAAATCATCAATATTTTTTGTGATAAAGAATTCGAACACATTAGTTCATCGGGCATTCGTACCCTGAAAGAATTTAATAAACATGAGAATTACATTTTAAAATAAATGTTGAACAAACTCGATTCAGCTTACACAAAATGGTTTTGGTTGCTCAGCGCCTTGCTCACGCTTTTGGTGGCGCTGCGTGCTTATTTGGTGCCTTTTTCACACGATGAAGTGGCCACTTTTTACTTCTACATACAACCACAAAGTTTTTTGCCTTTTAATTCGCATGTTGATGCCAACGGCCATTTCCTTACCAATTTAAGCTCATGGATCACTTATAAATTGTTTGGTTCTTCTCCCTTTGCTTTGCGTTTGCCAAATATTTTTGCTTTCGTTTTACTTTGTTACGCCACTTTTAAAACGTCGCAATTACTCAACGGCATTTTTGCCAAAAGCATTTTGTTTTTTGGTTTTCTGGCCGCTTACCATTTCATCGCTTTTTATGCCTTGTGCCGCGGTTATGCCTTGTCGATGTCGTTTTTGCTTTGGGCCCTTTACCATTTTTTTGCCTATGTAAAAAAGGCCGAATTTAAACACTTTTTTCTTTTTGTTATTGGGGCGCAATTGGCCCTGGCGGCCAACCTTACCTTGGTGTTTGTATTGCTCATTTGCTCGGGCATTTTAATTTTATTTCAATACAACAACAAATCATTGTTTAAAGCCAAAAGCATTTTGCTTTGGTTTTTTCAATTTGCGCTTTGTGCCTTTTGGGTAAAGTATGCTTTTTACCTGCAACACAATGGTGCTTTGTATTATGGCAGCGGCAACAACTACTGGCAAGTAACTTTTGTAAGTTTAATCGAAACCATCTTTTTTAAAAGCCGCTACCTAAACATTGTTTTATTGGGTGTGTTTGGCGCTTTTTGTGTGTATTGGCTGTATGCTTATAAACAACATCGCCTGCGTTTCATCACACACAGTGGTTTTGCCTTGTCGTTTTTAATTTTGGTGCTGCTGGTTTTGGCTTTCTTTTTTCTTAAATTATTACTCAATGTCAATTATCCTGAAGACCGCACCGGACTGTTCTTTTATCTCTTTTTTATTTTGGCTTTGGCTTTTAAGGTGAGTGAGGCACGTTATTTATACCAAAAGTTGAGTTTTGTTTTTCCCGTATTTGTATTGCTGCATTTTATTTGGCATGTCAATCTAACTGTTCACCCTTGGCGCATTTATGAAACCTTTCCACCACGCTTTATGCAAACTTTATTGGCAGAACAAAAAAGGTCTCCGCAAAAAATCACCGTGGCAGGACACCGCTTGCGTGAATTTATTTATGGTTTTATGAATTACAATAGCGGCGGCGAACTCAACCACATCACTTCGCCCGAAGCTTTGCAAATGAATGCCGATTATGCCATTGCATATAAAACAGATGCCGTTTTTTACCGCGACTATTATGATGAAATTGATGCAGAAAACACTTGGGGTTTTGTATTGCTAAAACGCAAAACACCTATCGAACGTGAATTGTTATTCGAGCAAAAACAAGTAAGCACCTGCAATGGCTCGGAAGAATTTTATAACGCCTTCGAATGGCGCGATACAAGTTTGGCGAATCAAAATCCCTTGCTAGCCGAATTTAATCTTCAATTCAACCAAGTGCCAGTGCCTTTTAACGCTTGGCTGGTGCTGCAAATCGACGATGCTTCGCCTGCTAAAGCCAATATTTTGGTGCGGGTGCCCTTGAATTTAATTCGCAAAAATTTGCATAACCAATCGCCACTTTGTTTACATGTGTTGACTGGCACAGTGCCCAAACAAGCCGCTAGGGTAGTGGCTTATATATGGAACATTGATAAAAAGCCCATGCAAGTACAAATCACCAATTTTAAACTATTTCGCCTCAATGCCAATGGCATTCAGGTTGTTTCACAGGCAAAAATTTAATTATGTTAGATAGAAAAAAAGCACCCGCATTTGTAACCATTGATAGTGTAGCGATAATGCCCGTTAGCAATCACAGCTTAAGCAATGGTATTCCATTATACACCTTGTCGGCCGGCTCACAGGAAATTACCAAACTTGAATTTATTTTTAAGGCGGGTATGTACCAACAAAAAGAAACCTTGGTGGCTTCTGCAACTAATTCATTAATGGAATTAGGGACCAAATCATATAACGCCAACCAACTTAGTGATGGCATCGATTTTTACGGGTCTTTTTTAGCTTTGAAAAACAACTTTGCCGTCAAC
>JBAXXZ010000461.1:0-2386 GCA_037127575.1 Bacteroidota bacterium
GAATAAGTATAAGTACTTGCACCTGCTGTTAAAATAATAAAAGATTGTCCTGAACAAATACTTCCACTATTGGAGGCAATAAATGGACTTACATAGACTGTTACATTACTAACAGCTGTATTTGTAGAAACACAACCCTGAGCACTGGTGCCCGTAACACTGTAAGAGGTATTTGTGATTGGTGAAACAATGGCCGATCCACTTGAATAGGTATATGTACTTGCACCATTTGGCACCATTGTGAAAGAAAGTCCTGTACATAATGTACCACTATTAACAGCCACAGTTGGTGTAATATTCACTGTAACGTTACTTACAGCTGAATTAGAACCAACACAACCCAAGGCACTTGTACCTGTTACAGTATAGGAAGTATTTGTTAAGGGAGAAACTATAGCTGAACCGCTGGAATAAGTATAAGTACTTGCACCGCTTGGCAACATGGTAAAAGAATTACCTGTACAAATACTGCCACTGTTGACTGAAATTATTGGCGTTAAATTAACAGTGACATTACTCGTGGCCGTTGACACACAGCCCAAACTGGCACCTGATACAACATAGGTTGTATTGGTTATTGGTGAAACTACAGCACTACCACTTGAATATGAATAAGATGTTGCGCCTGAAGGAACCATTGTAAATGAATTACCTGAGCAAATGGTACCATTATTCACTGTAACTGTTGGAAGTGGCACAATTGTAATATTCGCAACAGCAACAGTACCCATTCCACAAAGATTAACCCCGCCTACACTATAAGTGAAAACACCTTGTGCCACCCCACTAAAATCTACACCGATATTATTTGTTAAACTTCCGGATACAATTGATGCTCCTGAAGGTAAATTCCAAGAATAAGAACTTGCTGTTGGGATGGTTGCAATACTAAAATTAAAGGTGGATGAATTTGAACGACAAACACTGTTTGTTGAAACTGCAATTGCACCTGCTGCTGCAGGGCGAGGACAAATTTCAACCAAACTGGCATATGCAGGAGAGTAACTTGTGCTCGCACTCAAGTCAAACAATTTTGTTAATGTTGCACTTGTAACATCATATTCTGAAATGGTCCCTTGGTTGTTTGTTCCGCCTATTGTATATGGCGCATATAATTTACCGTTTGCTGCTTTGATTAATGAACTATTTGGCGAACCACCGCTTGAAGAGATTAAATCTAATTTCTTTGTTAAAACATTATTTGTAAAATCATACTGAATTAAGGTTCCAATGCTATTCGTACCCCCAAGTTTAGTAATTGCATAAAGGTTACCGTCATTTGCGAGTGCAAAAGAACCCATAGGTTGACTACCGCTTGTGGCATTCAAATCATATTTATTGGTAAGTACTCCGGTACTTGGGTTATATTCAAATACAACACCTAAATTATTGGCTCCACCCAATTCAGTTAATCCGTATAACTTTCCATTTGGTGCTTCAATCAGCGAGCCACTAGGATTTTGTCCATTTGTTGTTCCGGCAAAATCTATTTTATCGGTGTAAGTATTTGTTGAATAATCATATTCGAAGAGTACACCCAATCCATTAGCACCGCCTGTTTTTGTTAGACCATATAATTTACCATTAGAAGCCTGTAGTAGTCTTCCAAAAGGATTTGAACCGGTTGCACTTGCCAAATCTATTTTCTTGGTATACGAATTTGTACTATAATTATATTCATAAATTGTCCCCAAGGAATTCGCACCGCCAAGATTAGACATACCATACAACTTTGAATTCGCAGCTTCAATCATGGCGCCATAAGGCGCAGACCCGGTGGCTGCAAGCATATCAAACTTTTTGGTATACGTTGAACTCGTTTTATCGTATTCAAAAATAACGCCTGCATTGTTTGCACCTCCTAAAACTGTTGTGCCGTAAAGCTTATTATTCGCAGCGTAAACCATTGCCCCATAAGCATTACCTCCCAAAGGCGCAAAGTTGAAATCAATCTTTTTTACATAAGTGGATGTAGTCACATCAAATTCAAAAATCACACCACCTGAAGCCAATCCACCTACGGTCAATGGCCCGTATAATTTACCGTTACTGCCAAAAATTGGGCTACAAAATGGCGCACCTCCTATGAGGGTATTTGTAGAAGCTAAGTCGAATTTCTTCGTATAAGTGCTTGTGGTATAATCATATTCAAAAATTACACCTTGGTTATTGATTCCACCCAATCGTGTTAAACCATATAATTTGCCGTTTGCAGATGATTGAACGATATCTCCGGGAGCACTGGAACCATTAGCAGTAGATAAATCAAACATTTTAGTATAAGCGTTTGTGCTAATGCTGTATTGAAAAATAACACCTAGTCCATTTACACCTCCGGAAGTTGTTAAACCATATAAATTCCCATCAGTAGCCTTTAACATTGAAC
>JBAXXZ010000462.1:0-2383 GCA_037127575.1 Bacteroidota bacterium
GAAGATGGTTATACATTTGAAGGCAATGCCAAGTATGTTTGGCAAAAAAATGCCTGGTATTTTGAAAGCAATTTGTCGGCTTTTTCGCGTTTAATCGACAATTGGATTTTATGGACACCGGGTGCCGGCGGAATAGCCCATGGAACTAACGTTCAACAAGTGTGGAGCAGAGGCACCGAAACATCATGGAAAATTCAATACCACCACAAACAACTTAAAGTGGGCATGCAAATCAACACTGCCTACATATTATCGACAGTTGAACGCACGGCGCAATCACAATCGGATGTAATAGGTAAACAATTAATTTATAATCCCCGTTACCAAATCAATGCCTCATTCTTTGTTCAGTTTCGTCAATTGAGTGCTTATTATATCCATCAATATGTGGGTTATCGTTTTATCAGCAGCGACAATGCGCAGTGGTTAAACCCTTACCACGTGGCCAATTTGAAAATGTCGATGGCCATTCAAAAAAAGCGCAACAATGTACAAGTGTTTTTAGCATGCAACAATGTATTTAATCAACACTATGCGGTGATGGCCATGCGCCCCATGCCTTACCGCAATTATGAAATCGGCATGAATCTAATTTTAAACAAAAGTAAAAAGCATGAAAAAAATAATGATGATAGCAGCCTTCGCGTGGACAATATCCAACTCTGAGGCGCAAAATACAGTAGCTGATTTTGAAAGTTTTAGTTTAACACCCAACTCGGTTTACACTTCTACCAACAACACACCATTTCAAACAAGTAACGCCGTGTTTGAATACGAATGGCTCAGTGCCTTTGGTGGCTATTGGATTGGCGGTTTTGCTTATGCCAATAAATACGATTCCAGTACTGCTGCTTTCACCAATTTATATGGTGTAAAACCATTCAAAGGGTATAACGGTTCCGGCACATACGTAATAGGCCAAGATGGCGGCACTATTCGATTAAAATCACCAAATGCCAGGGTGAATGGATTTTATATTACCAATACCACTTATGCTTTTAAATCGGTTCGTAACGGTGATGCCTTTTCGCGAAAATTTGGCGACACCACAGGCACCCATTCAGGTACCACCATTGCACAAGGATCGTACCCTGATTTTTTTAAAGTCACCGCCAAAGGCTATTTAAACGGCAGTTTGAAAAGCGATAGCTCGGTGTTTTATTTGGCCGATTACCGCTTTGCAAATAATTCCCAAGATTACGTGGTGGCTACTTGGCAATATTTTAATCTCTCTAATTTGGGTATTGTTGACAGCATTTCCTTTAAAATGTTTTCGAGTGATAACAGCAATGGTTTTATGAATACCCCTGCTTTTTTTGGCATGGATGATTTTAGCACCTCAGTATCTAACCCGGTGGCCTTGGCATCATCAATTAAAAGTTCCGTTTGTTTGGTTTATCCCAATCCTTTTCAACAAAGTATTACGCTGCTTGTAACTTCGGAAGAGAAAAAAGTGCAGTATACATTACGTGATGAATTAGGTAAAATATTATTGCAAGGGACTTTGCAAAATGGGCTTCATTCGATTGAAACAGTTGAATTACCAAATGGGATTTACCTATTGGAAGTGATCACAGAGCAAGGCATCAACACAAAAAAAATAGTGAAACAATAAGTCGTTGAAACCAATTAAACACATCTGTTTTTTAAGCCTTGCTTTGCTTGTATGGGCTTGTGTGAAGGATAAGCCTGTGCCCATTCCTTCGCACGGCATCGCTGCGCCTTTGTTGCGTAAGGTGTTTGTGATTAACGAAGGCAATTATTCGGTAGGCAATGCGGCTTTAAGTTTGTATTCGCCAATTGACCAAAGTGTGGTGGAAGATTATTACCGTTATCAAAACAATGTGGGTGTGGGTGATGTTTTGCAAAGTATGTGTGCTTTTGCGGGGAAATATTATTTGGTAGTGAACAATTCGAATAAAATTGTGCTGTGTGATACAGCCATGAAAAAAATCGGGCAAATCAGTAACCTTTTGTCGCCACGTTATTTTTTGCCAATCAATGAAAACAAGGCATATGTTAGCGACTTGTATGCCAACCAAATCCATGTGATTGATTTAAAAAACCAAATCAAAATTGGTTCTATTCCTTGTAAAGGATGGACAGAACAAATGCTATATGCCAAGGGCAAGGTGTTTGTGAGTAGTCCGAACAGCCAATATGTTTGGGTAATTGATGCAGCAAGTGATAAAAAAATGGATTCCATTCAAGCGGGTACGAATGTGTATAACATGGTGTGCGACCACTCAGAAAACATTTGGATTTTGGTGGGGGGCGATAAGACCAAGTTGATTGTGCCACAGTTAATGCAGATTAGCAGCAGCAATCAGCATATCATCAAACAATTTGCTTTTGGCATGAATGATGAACCTTCCAATTTAAG
>JBAXXZ010000463.1:0-2381 GCA_037127575.1 Bacteroidota bacterium
GTATTTACTTGTAAGTAATAAACAAGAAGATTTAAAAATTATCGACGAATTACTGAAAAGCAGAAATTATGTAAAGCCTTACGACGAGGCGTTTAATAGCTTTGAAATTGTCAAACACGTTCTTCATATTAAAATCCATGGCCTTCCAAAGAAAATTAATTTTGAAAAGCTTGAGGCATTTGATTCCGAATATTTTATCGCCTTGATGGAAGTTCACTTCCTGAAAAATAAACTTGACAAGGCTTTTGAATTGGTAGACGCCATCTTATTGCACCTTCAAAAAAAACAAGTTTTACTTTTGCGCTACTTTACCACCTTTGCAATTGATAAATGTATGCGTTTAAAATTACCAGACATGGAATTGAAATATTTGCGTTTTAGTTTATGCCATAACCTTCAACTCAACAATTATGAGCTAGATCGATTTATTGCCTTAATCCCTGAAAAAAAACAAACCGCTGAGGTAGATGCTTTAATTGATAATATTTTAAAACATCAAAATACAATAGGTGCAGAAAAACTAATCAAACTTTTACTGATTAAAAAAGATGATGAGGCCCTTTTACAATTTTTATTAAAAGAAAAAAAACAATTTCATTTGCTTCATGAGTTGTTGTTAAAAGACCCTCTACGCATCAATAATAAGGTAATGACCATCTATGCTGAACAACTGGGCCATTCGCTAAAAACAGCCAATACTTTTGCGCGTCAAAAACAATTGCTTGATGCTTGTAAAGTCTTATTTGAAAAATTGAACGCTGAAAGACTGCAATCTTTATTTGAACTTGTTCTAACTCAAACCGGTTATGAATCACAGATTGGAAAATACCTCACAAATATGTTTGATGTGCTGTTAGACCTCAAAAATCAGATTACCGAAAGCTAATAAAGAAGAAATTTAAGTGAATTTGTAACGACTTGAAAAAAACATCTACTCGTCTTCTAACAAAAAAATAGCCTCACTAATTTCATTCATCGCCTTGTTGTTCTTTTGATTCTTGGCCACTTGCAGGCCTTGCTGAAATATTTTTAATGCCGATTCTCTATTGTTCTTGGCAACATATAATTGCCCCAATTGATAATATGCGGCAATATACGCAGCGTTGTTTTTTAAAACTTTTTGAAATTGCACTTCTGCTAAATCAAAGCTGTTGTTATTGGCATATTCTAAACCCAAAGCATAATTTAGAAATTCGTCTTCAGGCTCCTGTGCCAACATGCCCAAGAGTGCATCAATGCGGGCATTATTCTTCATTATGCAGAAGTAAATTGTTTTAAAAAGCGGATGTCGTTTTCAAAAAACAAGCGCAAATCTTTTACTTGGTATTTAAGCATGGTAATGCGCTCAATGCCCATACCGAAAGCAAAGCCTTTGAATTTTTTTTCATCAATACCACAATTAATCAATACTTGCGGGTCAACCATGCCACAACCTAAAATTTCAACCCAACCGGTGTATTTACAAACATTACAACCTTGTCCTTTGCAAATGGTGCAACTGATATCCATTTCGGCACTCGGCTCCGTGAAAGGGAAATAACTCGGACGTAATCTGATTTTGGTATCTACACCAAACATTTCAGTTGCAAAATACAAGAGGGTTTGTTTTAAATCGGCAAAAGACACTTTTTCATCAATGTACAAACCTTCTACCTGGTGAAACTGACAATGTGCGCGGGCACTAATGGCTTCATTACGGTAAACTCGTCCGGGAGAAATTGTACGTATTGGCGGTTGGTGTTTTTGCATGATATGTACCTGCACACTTGATGTTTGTGTACGCAACACCATTTCGGGATTGATGTTGACGTAAAAAGTATCTTGCATGTCACGGGCCGGGTGATTTTCCGGCGTATTCAATGCGGTAAAATTATGCCAATCGTCTTCAATCTCTTTACCGTCGCTTACCGTAAAGCCAATTTTATTAAATATTTCGATGATTTGGTTCTTAACAATGGTAATAGGATGTTTGCCGCCATTGGTATAAATA
Organism: Bacteroidota bacterium; assembly: GCA_037127575.1. GTDB lineage: Bacteria > Bacteroidota > Bacteroidia > B-17B0 > Aurantibacillaceae > Aurantibacillus. Next base: position 1,991 of record JBAXXZ010000463.1, read on the forward strand.
GGCAAAGACGGTAAGGTTAAATCTTTTTGTTCTGTGCTTTTTTCGTGCGAAAATTCAAATTGTTCTTTGGCCTCATTAATTTTTGTTTGGGCTTTTACTTTTAAATCGTTTAATAATTGCCCCACCAGTTTTTTTTGATCATTGGGCACCAATTTAAAATCTTCGAACAAGAGCGAAATTTCACCCTTTTTACTTAGCCATTTAATGCGGTACTCTTCGGCCTGCTCCTTGCTTTGGATGGTCAATGCATCAAGTTCCTTATGAATAGTATTTATTTTTTCCTGTATCATATCTTATCGTGCAAAAGTAAAGAAATTAAACACTGTCTTTTCAATTATTTGTAATTCTCCGTTGCATTCAGGCTAAATGATCATGGCCCACTTCTTCAAGG
>JBAXXZ010000464.1:0-2377 GCA_037127575.1 Bacteroidota bacterium
CCATTAATGTCATGCGCCGCGTAATGCAAAGTTCAGGTGCTGAAATTATTCACTTGGGGCACGATCGCAGTGTGCAAGAAATTGTTGATTGCGCTATTCAAGAAGATGCCAATGCCATTGCCATTACCAGTTACCAGGGTGGCCATAACGAGTATTTTAAATACATGTTTGATCTTTTAAAAGAGCGTGGTTGTGGGCACATTAAAATTTTTGGTGGAGGGGGCGGAACCATTCTTCCTGAAGAAATTGCGGACCTTCACAATTATGGTATCGTTCGTATTTATCATCCTGATGACGGTCGTACAATGGGTTTACAAGGGATGATCAATGATGTTTTAAAACAAAGTGATTATGCTACTGGCACCAATATAGATGGTGAAGAGAAACGCCTTAAGGAGAAGGATTATAAATCCATCGCAAAGTTAATTTCGGCTGCTGAAAATTTTAATGAAGAAAATAAAGCTGTTTTAGATAAAATACGTGAGGCGGCAAAAGTTTCCAAAACGCCTGTAATTGGCATTACCGGAACAGGTGGTGCCGGAAAATCGTCGTTGGTGGATGAATTGGTGCGCCGTTTTTTATTGGACTTTGAAGATAAAAAAATAGGCATCATATCTGTCGATCCAAGTAAACGCAAAACTGGTGGGGCTTTGTTAGGTGATCGCATACGCATGAATTCCATAAAAAATGAACGTGTTTACATGCGCTCATTGGCCACCCGTCAAAGTAACTTGGCATTATCGAAATATGTAAAGGATGCCGTTGATATTTTAAAGGCTTCAGAATTTGATTTGGTGATTTTAGAAACGGCCGGCATTGGTCAAAGCGATACTGAAATTATTGAACACAGCAACATGAGCTTGTATGTGATGACACCTGAATTTGGTGCCGCCACGCAATTGGAGAAAATTGACATGCTCGAATTTGCGGACATTGTTGCCATTAATAAATTCGATAAACGTGGTGCTTTAGATGCCATCCGTGATGTAAAAAAACAATACAAACGCAACCATAATTTATGGGAGATAAAAGATGAAGAAATTCCGGTATATGGCACCATTGCTTCTCAGTTCAATGATCCGGGTACCAATACTTTGTATAAAGCAGTGATGGATAAATTGGTTGAAAAAACCAAATGTGATTTAAAATCCAATTTTAAAATCACAGATGAAATGAGCGAAAAAATTTACATCATCCCGCCAAACAGAACCCGTTATTTGAGTGAAATTTCAGAGGCATCAAGGCAATATGATAAATGGGCAAACGATCAAAGTGTGATTGCTTTGAAATTGCAGGGCATTCGCTTAACCATTGATTCGTTGAAGACCTCAAAAATGGATGATAGAGATAGAATCATCAAAGCACTTGAAGAACAATCTGAACAAATTCGTTTGGATTTGGATCCCAAAAATTTGAAAACACTTGAAACTTTCGATGATAAGAAAAAGCAATACCAAAACGAATATTATATTTTTAAGGTTAGGGATAAAGAAATAAAAATTAAAACCCATTATGAAAGCCTTTCGCATTCTCAAATCCCGAAAGTGGCTGTGCCAAAATACAGCGGTTGGGCCGATATTTTAAAATGGTCGTTGCGTGAAAATTTTCCAGGTGAATTTCCTTATACATCAGGCATTTATCCTTTTAAACGCGAAGGTGAGGATCCAACAAGGATGTTTGCCGGCGAAGGTGGACCTGAGCGCACCAACAAACGTTTTCATTATGTGAGTTTAGGCATGCCTGCGCACCGCTTAAGCACAGCTTTCGATAGCGTTACTTTATATGGAAATGATCCGGATCACCGTCCGGATATTTTCGGTAAAATTGGCAATAGTGGTGTTAGCGTGTGTTGTTTAGACGATGCCAAAAAACTATACAGTGGGTTTAATTTGGCTGATCCAAAAACTTCGGTGTCAATGACCATCAATGGTCCAGCCGCTACCATTGCTGCATTTTTTATGAATGCCGCTATTGATCAGCAATGCGAGTTGTATATCAAAGCCAATGGTTTAGAAAAACAAGTAGAAGAAAAAATTGCAGCCATTTATAAAACCAAGGGCACCAAACGTCCTAGTTACCAAGCATCGGAATTACCAGAAGGCAACAATGGTTTAGGATTGATGTTATTGGGTATAACCGGCGACATGGTATTGCCAAAAGATGTTTACGAAAAAATAAAAACGAGTACTTTATCGCAAGTAAGGGGCACCGTGCAGGCTGATATTTTGAAGGAAGATCAAGCGCAAAACACTTGTATTTTTAGCACTGAATTTAGTTTGCGTGTTATGGGTGATGTGCAGCAATATTTTATTGATGAAAATGTCCGTAATTTTTATTCTGTTTCCATTAGTGGTTACCATATTGCTGAAGCCGGAGC
>JBAXXZ010000465.1:0-2369 GCA_037127575.1 Bacteroidota bacterium
CATAAGGATCCCCCGAGTCAGGTAAATTTGCTTGCGCAATTACAGCCGTATCACATTTTTCATATTGCAAATAGGGCTTTTTGTGGCCACCTCTCGCGGCCCATTCCCATTCAGCTTCGGTTGGGAGTCGATAACCGTTTTTTGTAAAATCACAATCTAAAGTATTTAAATTGTAACAAGCTTGTAAGCCTTTTTGTGAACTAAACCAATTACAATAGCTGATAGCACCAAACCACATCACCCCAACGACGGGATGAGAGGCTCTGAAATCGGACATTGAAAAAACATTACCATTGAATGAAATACTATACCATGGCTCATATTGATTGGTGTAACAAATGATGTTTGGATTTCCGGATAAGTAAACGATATTACTCAGAACAGTTATAGATCCGCTCTTAAGCGCAGCATTTAAAAAATCCAAAAATTGTTGATTACTTGTTTCAGTATTTGACATGTAAAATGAATCAACTTTTACTTTATGAACGGGCGTTTCGTCGCTTGGGTGGCTCGGGTCAACAAAACCAAAATGATCACCCATGTCGTACTCTCCACCAGGAATTATTTTATCAGTGGTTACAATTTGAGCAGATGAAATACCAGTATATGCAAACAAACACGTAATGATGCATACCATATTTAGTGATATAATTTCAATGACTTTCATTTATATTTTATTTTGGAATAACACTATCTATTTTTGGTCAATGGCTTGTCTTTGTGGTTCTTTGGGCGGTTTAAAATAATCTCTAATCTCTTTAACCAATTCGTTAAACCTTTTGAGTTGATCAGGCTGGCACAAAGATTTAAATTTCTTGGCTTGCTCAAATCTTAACAACTCCATTTTGTATTCATTTTCAGACACACGTTTTGCTAAGGCCATTACCAATTCATCGTTTCCTGAAGGATTAAACATTTCTGTATTCATCGAATCACGTTCGGCACGAATTTCCCTTGAGAGCTGCTTTTCTTTTGCATAAAAATCACTTCGCAATTTTATCAAATCATTTACTTGTGACTCGTTTAAATTAAGTTCGTGTTGAAGAAGCTTGGGCATCATTGAATTTTCATTTTGTCCATCGTTTACATGGGCAGGCTCAGACCCCAGTTCTTTCCAAAAAAAGAAACCAATAGACATTAGATTAAGAATAACCAGCACAACAACCAGTTTTATCAATAATTTATTTTGGGCAAAAATATCCATGGCTTAATGTTCAGTTAAATTTTGAATGACTAATAATTCATTCATTATCAATTTATACTTAGAAGAATTATCAGCCTTTTGTGTATTTTTTTGAGAAGATATTCCAACTAAAATAAAGGTGACATTGATTAAAAGAAGTAATGAAAACAAAGTCATTTTTAAGCTTAAAGATTTTTTTTCTGAACCTATTCGTATGGCTTTTAATTTGCCATCAAACTTAGCATCCCAAAATTCAGAAGGTTCGATGGGCATTAATGCATCAAAAGTTGAAAGAGGATTCTGAACACCTGTATTTGATTTACACTTTCTCATTTATATTATTAGACGATTATTTTAATGATTCCTTGCACCAACTTTTATTTTTTTTGATTTTCATTCAATACTTTAATTACTTTTGATTTCGCCCTAGAAATAAGGGATTCTACCGCAGAAATAGAGGTTTTCATAATTTCAGCAATTTCTTTGTTACTAAAACCATCCATCTTACTTAGGGTAAATGCCACACGTTGATTTTCAGGAATTCTATCCAATGCCTTTAACAACTCATTCCATTCCTCTTTCGCATTCAAATTCCTATCAGGCATTGTGCCTCCTGAGATCCAATTGGTAATATCTTCTAAACGAATAAATTTGCCGAAAGCACTGATTCTTTTTTGTCGCTTTCTTTTTTTGAGTTCATCTAAACATTTAGTAACTGCAATTCTATAAATCCAAGTCGATAATTTAGACTCACCTTTAAATAAATGAATTGATTGAAACACTTCAATAAATACCTCTTGAGCAACATCTTCGGCATCTTCACGATCAAGTAAAAAGCGATAACAAGTATTTAACACTTGATGACGGTTTTCCTGCACGGGCGACACACTTTCTGACGCCCCTGGTCAGCAAGCAAAGAGATGACTTGGTGCTGCTCAAGGTCAGCGACCAGGACAGCGCCATGCAACTGTGCTTTCAGATCTTCGGTTTCGGGGCAGGCCAGATACTGCCGCTTTTTGAGGGCATGAACGAGTTTCTCAGTGCGGCTGTCGCCGTGCGCCTGCTGGATGGCGAGGCCCTGCGCATGCTCCTTGCCACGACGTTCGGGTGACGCCACCAGGCGCACGCCACGGCCGGCGAACGAACGAACGATGTCGTCCGAACCGTCATCCGAGCAGTCCGAGGC
>JBAXXZ010000466.1:0-2364 GCA_037127575.1 Bacteroidota bacterium
ATATATATACAACTTAGGAACAAGCCCAAAGCTATTTGCAAGCCTACGCCTCCTCGTACTTTGCGTGACGAAACATAAACACCAATGATGGTTAAAATAAAGGTGGCAAAGGGAAAGGAACTTCGTTTGTAATTTTCAACTTCATACAACTCGATGCGATTCGACCCTTTTAATTTTTCACGGATAATGTATTCCTTTAGTTCGAAATAAGGTTTGGTTTCAATTTTACTTTCATCGCGCCACATATCAACCGGACTAAACTCAAGTTGAATAGACTTTGTAGGACTAATGGTTTCGAATTGATGGTAAATGGGTTTTTGGTTTTTTAAAGTGTCTAAGCGGTCTTGTTCAATAATTTTTCTTTCTCGCACATTGGTTAAATTCCAAACATGTTTAATGCTGTCCCATACCATAAAATCAGCGCTTAAAAAATAAGTCTGTTTATTTTTCACCACGTCTTCGATGCTGATTTTGTAACCGGTGTTTACTTTGTTATCATAGCTTTCAAGGTATAATAAGCGGTTCGGACCAATCTTTTTATGTATGTTATTGTCTTGGTTACTGTAATTTTTGTTGATCCATTTATCTTCAAAACCAATTTTAATTTTAAAGGCTTTGGGTAAGAGAAAATGATTTAAAACCAACGACGAAACTGACAAAAGAAGTGCCCCAACAATGTAAGGTCGCATCAATCGTTTAAAACTGGTGCCGCTGCTAAAAATGGCAATGATTTCGGTTTGTTGGGCCATTTTTGAAGTAAAAAAAATGACCGCAATAAAAGTGAATAAAGGGCTGAATAAATTACCATAGTAGGGAATAAACATGAGGTAATAATCAAAAACAATTTCTTTGAGTGGGATGTTATTTTGGGTAAATGTTGTGAGTTTATCTTTAATGTCGAATACGATAAAGATCATCAATATTAAAGTGATTGAGAAGAAGAAAGTACTCAAAAACTTTTTTAAAATATATCGATCAATAATGGTTAAAAACATTATAGGCGTTGTGAAAGTTGTTGAACCATTTTATTTTTCCATGCTAAAAAAGTGCCATCTTTTATTTTGTTCCCGGCCTCTCTCACAAGCCACATGTAGAATCCTAAATTATGAATACTCGCAATTTGAGCAGCCAATAATTCATTGCAAACTAGCAAATGACGCAAATAAGCTTTGGTATATGCCGTATCAACATAGGTGTGAGCACTTTCATCCACAACCGAAAAATCGTTTTTCCATTTTTCATTCTTAATGTTAATTACACCGTTTTGAGTGAACAACAGTCCATGTCTTGCATTTCGAGTAGGCATTACACAATCAAACATGTCGATGCCGAGTGCAATGTTTTCGAGGATGTTCACCGGTGTGCCAACGCCCATCAAATAACGTGGTTTATCAGTGGGTAATATATTTGTCACAACCTCTGTCATGGCATACATTTCTTCCGCAGGTTCACCAACACTTAAGCCACCAATGGCGTTACCAAAACAATTTTTAGAGGCAATAAATTCTGCTGATTCTTCACGCAAATCTTTATAAACACTACCTTGCACAATTGGAAACAAAGTTTGTTGATAGCCATATAGTGGTTCAGTTTCATTAAATCGTTGAATACATCGGCTTAACCAACGGTGAGTAAGTCCCAATGAGTTTTTTGCATATTTATAATCACAAGGGTACGGGGTGCATTCATCAAATGCCATGATAATATCGGCACCAATAATGCGCTGGGTATCCATCACGTTTTCGGGCGAAAAGAAGTGGCTGCTGCCGTCGATATGGCTTTTAAATGTTGCACCTTCTTCACTCAGTTTTCGCTGAGCAGCCAAAGAGAAAATCTGATACCCTCCGCTATCTGTTAATATGGGTTGATGCCATCCGTTAAAACTATGTAAACCACCTGCTTTTTGAATGGTGTCGAGTCCGGGTCGCAAGTACAAATGATAAGTATTGCCAAGTATAATTTGCGCTTTAATATCTTCTTTTAATTCTCTTTGATGCACACCCTTAACTGTAGCGGCAGTGCCAACCGGCATAAAAATAGGTGTGTCAATTCTTCCATGATCGGTTTCAATAAAACCGGCTCTGGCTTTAGAATTTGGATCGGTATGCGTGAGGCTAAATTTCAATGTGGGTAAAGATAAGAAAGAATGATGGTTTTGATTGGGATTTGCTTTTATTAAACAAAAATTATCAAATTATTGGCACAGTTTATCAATGATTTTTTTCGCTTCGCTTAAGTGATTAAAACAGAAGTCGGCCACTGCAAATTGTGGTAGGTTTTTGTGCTCGTTATCCGGCACAGCTATAACACGCATTTGAGCCGCCTTTGCCGCTATAACACCGTTTACTGAATCCTCTATAACTA
>JBAXXZ010000467.1:0-2358 GCA_037127575.1 Bacteroidota bacterium
TGGGAAATGGGCGAAATGGGTCCATGTGGTCCATGCTCTGAAATTCACTACGATGGCCGAAGTGATGAAGAAAGAAAAAAAGTACCTGGTGCAAGTTTGGTAAACGCCGATAATGCCCAAGTCATCGAAATTTGGAACAATGTGTTTATGGAATTTGAAAGAAGAGCCGACGGTTCTTTGATTAAATTACCAAAACAACACGTTGATACAGGCATGGGCTTTGAGCGCTTGGTGCGGGTATTACAAGGCAAACAAAGTAATTACGACACCGATGTGTTTATGCCACTGATCCACAAAATTGAAGAGCTTTGCGGTTTGCGTTACAATCCAAAAGATGAGGAACTACACAAAAAACAACAACTCATCAACATTGCGATCCGTGTAATTGCCGATCACATCCGCACCATTTCATTCAGTGTGTCCGATGGTCAGTTACCCGGTAACACAGGCGCCGGTTATGTTATTCGACGCATTTTAAGAAGAGCCATCCGTTATGGATATCAAACCTTAAACTTAAAAGAACCATTCATGTACCGTTTGGTGCCAACCTTGGCGCATCAAATGGGTGATGCTTTTAATGAATTAAATACCCAAAAAATATTGATTGAAAAGGTGATTCGTGAAGAAGAATTGTCCTTTTACAAAACGCTTGAACACGGCTTAAAACGCATCGATCAAGTGTGTATTGATACAAGCGCTGCCGGAAAACAAATCATTGACGGAAAAGTTATTTTTGAATTATACGACACCTTTGGATTTCCATTGGATTTAACCTCCTTAATTGCGAGAGGTTATAATTTAAGCATCGATGAAAAAGGATTCGATATTTATTTAACCGAACAAAAAAACCGATCACGCGCTGCGACAGCTGTAGATACTGATGATTGGATGTATGTGGAGGAAAACAAACACCTCAGCGAAAGTCAAGAAAAAGAAACCGAATTTTTAGGTTATAGCGATTTAGAATGTGATGCCGTGATTGTGCGTTACAGAAAAGTGAAGGCAAAAAACAAAGAACAATTTCATTTGGTGCTAAACAAAACCCCATTTTATGCCGAAAGCGGCGGGCAGATTGGTGATTCGGGTTATTTGGAAAACATCAACGAAAAAATTGAAATCAACGACACCAAAAAAGAGAACGGTGTAATGATTCATTATTGCGATAAATTACCTGAAAAATTTAACGCCTCATTTGTGGCCAAAGTAAACAAAGAAAAGCGTTTATATACCACCAACAATCACTCAGCCACTCACCTGCTCCACGCTGCTTTGCGCATGGTATTAGGCACCCATGTTGAACAAAAAGGCAGTTTGGTAAATGATGAACATTTGCGATTCGACTTTTCGCATTTCGCTAAAATTAGCGATGAAGAAATTGTGCGCATTGAAAAAATAGTGAACACCAAAATCCGCGAAAACATTGCCGGAAAAATCGAAAGCATGAGCATTGATGAAGCCAAAAAAACCGGCGCCATGGCATTGTTTGGCGAAAAGTATGGTGATGTTGTGCGGGTAGTAACTTTCGATAAAAATTACTCCATCGAATTATGTGGCGGTTGCCATGTACCTTCTACCGGCCAAATAGGTTACTTTAAAATAACAAGTGAAGGCGCTGTAGCTGCAGGCATAAGAAGGATTGAAGCCATTACATCAATTAAAGCTGAAGACTATTTCGACCAACAAGGCAAATTAATTCAGGATGTTAAAGACATTTTAAAACAGCCAAAAGATGTTCTAAAATCATTGCAAAATTTGGTGGAAGAAAATCACCAATTACAAAAACAGCTTTCGGCATTTTACAAAGAGAAAGCGTCGATGATTAAAAAGGAACTTACACAAAAAATTGAGAAGAAGGCGGAAATCAACTTCATTGCGCAAATAATCTCATTCGACAATGCTGAAGAACTTAAAAATTTATTGTTCGAATTAAGAAATGAGATACCAAATTTATTTTGTGTATTGGCCTGCGAAATAAACGGCAAACCAAGCATTTCAGTCATCATTAACGATAACTTGGTGAAGGATAAAAAGTTCAATGCAGGTGCCATTGTGCGTGATTTAGCCAAAGAAATAAATGGCGGCGGCGGCGGTCAAGCTTTTTATGCCCAAGCCGGCGGAACCAATGCAGCAGGCTTATCGAAAGCCATTGAAAAGGCCAAAACGCTTATTTAATAAATGCTTTAACTGAATACCAAAAAAAAAGCCCTTCAATTTGAAGGGCTTTTTTTATTAGTGTTTTGCTTTGAGGTAAAGCTCATTTACTTTGTTCCAGTCAATCACATTAAAAAATGCAGTCATGTAATCAGGACGGCGGTTTTGATAATTTAAATAATAAGCATGTTCCCAAACATCCATACC
>JBAXXZ010000468.1:0-2356 GCA_037127575.1 Bacteroidota bacterium
TCATAATATTTATCTGCTTGTTTTTCTGACCATTCTTCAACTGTATACTGCCAAATTTCAGTTAAATCTTCAATGGCTTTATTTGTAAAATGATATTTAACCATTTGCTTTTCTCTTTGATTTGAGAAATTCTAAATGTTTCTTTGCATTAAAATTAACTGCACGACCGCTTGTTAAGCCCTCATTAATTGCATTACGCAAAGTTATCACTCTGTTTTCTTCTTCCTCTAAAAGTCGTAATCCTGCTCTAATAACTTCGCTGGCATTATTAAATCTTCCATTAGTAATGCTGTGTTCAATAAAATTTTCAAAATGATTTCCTAAAGATATTGAAGTGTTGCGTCCCATGCTTTTAATATTTATATCAAAGTTACCAAAAATTGGTAATATGTCGAATTACCTAAATCATTTTTTCCCTCTTGGAATAATATTTTTCTTAGAAGTTTTATGAATGAATACGGTGGTCTTTTAGGCCTCACCCGTTGCCGCGTGCATTACTAGTATTAATTTATTGAAGAATAAAAAACTTGTAGCTTTCCTTAATATTTAAACAAGAGGCTGTTTTTCGGCAATTAACAGTTGTATTTTTGTCCGAATGAATGATTTAATAAGCTCAGGTTTTTTTAATGAAAAGAACATTAGGGTAATTTAGCTTCTTACTAAATTGTATTTTATCTTAATCAAGCGGCGAATTCGAATTTACTTAGCCCAGCATTTCTCAAAACAAAGCATTTCACTAAAAAATGAAGCAGTTTTATCAACATTTTAAACCTTGAAAAATGGCCATTTCAATCGAAAATGGTGTATAAATTCAAGTATAAGTTCGTATGTTTTTTAGGATTTTATATTTTTTTTGTAGTTCTTTTTTTGTTTTTCTCTTTCTTAGAGTAATCAGCTTTTGACGATTTTTTGGCAACATTTTTTCGTCCTTTAAAGCAGCCATTTCAGCTAACGAAAAAGCCTCTTGGTATTCTACGTTTTTAGGAAGTTAACAAACCCTTGTTACTAAATTGCTGTTCATCAGATTATTGAGCAAAGTCAATTGCAGTAACTTCGGGACATGATGAAACAACTTTTTATTCTGTTTAACACAATATCCCTGGTGTTGCTGGGCATATTTACCGGTGATAGCGTAGTAAAAATCACAAATAATTTACCTGAGAAAATGACTGCAGGTAAAGATTATCAGGTGGAATTTAAGCTAACCAAACCTGCCATACAGGGATTTGGAATGTTTCAGATTGAGTTGCCGGATGGTGTAACTTTGGTTCAAAATCCTGATTCAGCAGTGAGTTATGTTTTGGAAGGAAACATTGTAAAATGGGTTTGGGCTTCTTTGCCTTCAGATGATGAAGTACCGTTTAATTTGAATTTTAATGTTGCATCGAACCTTCAGGGGAATGTAAGTTTTAAAGCACGTTTCTATTATATATACAATAATGACAAAGCTTTTGTTGATATGAATCCGAAGCAAGTTGAAATTGAAAACACTGAAATGACCAAAGCCTTTGAAAATGCTGCAAAAGACACCACTTTGGTAAATGCCCCTGCGGCAGTTGCCTCTAACGCTGAGCCTCCGGGCAATATTGTATTAAATCGTACTGTTACCAAAGGTTCAAAACCAAATGAGTTGATTGTTACAATAAAAATTAAAAAAGGCAGCACCAAAGGTTTTGCAAGATTTAGTGATGATGTTTTAAATGGTGTTACAGCGAAAGTGATTAAAGGTGATGGTAGTTCGTTTTCAGTGGCTGATGGCAAGTTAAAATTTGTTTGGGTAGCAGTGCCTGACAAAGAAGAATTAGAGATTTCGTATATGTTAAGTACTAATACAGAAAAAACAACCGATTTACATGGTGAGTATTCATATTTAGAAGACAACCAAAGTAAAAAAGTAAACATGAATGATTTAACTGCAGAGTTTGGTGATTTAACTTCAGCTGAGCCGGTGGTAGCTGTAGAGTCGGTGCCTGAACCTGTAAAAGAAAAACCTGTTGTAGCAGTAGCAGTGCCTGTGAAACCAAAAATAAAAGAACAAGCTATTCAAGAAAAAGTTAAAGATGTGGTTTCTAGCAAACCGGTTAGAAGAGAAGGCAGTGTTAGCTACTATGTTCAAATTGGTGCATTTAAAAATACAAACGTTAACGCTTCAGTACTTAAAAAGCTTTACCATATTAAAGAAAGTATTCGTAGCGAGTTTCATGATTCATACTCTAAATTTATGATTGGAGATCATGGTGAATACAAAGGTGCACGCGATCACCGCGAAGAAACCAAAAGAAACAATGGCGTGCCAAATGCATTTGTGGTAGCTTATAACGAAGGAAAACGTATTACAGTACAATAAGCCTTAATG
>JBAXXZ010000469.1:0-2350 GCA_037127575.1 Bacteroidota bacterium
CAACAAGCCTATAATTTTAAAGGGCGAATCATAAATTATGACTACCAATTTAAATGAACACAAATTGCACAACATTATTCCTTAAGATTTAAAAATCTTAAGCTTTTAATGAAGTTTCTTTGGTATAATTTAAAATAACTGAGGATTTATTATGGCTTAATTTTTTAATCTGAAATACAAAATAATTTACATTATCTGGAGAGTATTCTTAAATAATAAATCCTTCAAGATAATAATTTGATTATTCAATAATTTAAATTTGATTAAAGGTTAAATTTTTTATCCAACAAAGCCGCTGACTACTCCTTTATCAATTTCACAAAATTTGTTGAACTTCCCGAAACTTTCAAAAGGTAAATGCCATCTGATAATGTACTAAAATCAACGGCATTCATTAACTTTCCAGTATAGATTAACTGTCCTCTCGCATCGATCAATTGGTATTCCAAATCACTTTTTTCAGTTTCCACATTAATAAATTGATGAAATGGGTTCGGATAAACTACAAATTCTTTTTGATTCGATGGCTTTGTTAAGCCAGAAACTATATTGCCATCACCGCGAACAAGTAATAAATTAAGTTTGTATGTTTTGAGCTGATAAGTAACAACACCGTATTGTGTATCAAGATACCATGCCTTAAGTGTTTGGTTTGGCAATGTTGTGGAGGACCAATATTTTTTTATTCCGATATTCGAAAAATAGCCTGTATTTACTGAAGGGTTAATTCTTTTTTCATCATTAATTGATTGAATTTCTTTTACGTTTGGTAATCGCCAATCGGTGTAACCACCTATTGATGCCGTATCAGCATAATGCAAGGCATCTTCCCAAGTTAAGGTGTCTTTAAAAGCTATCTTTTGCCACATGAGGCCGGTTGTATTATCAATAACTGTTGAATTAGTATTGTTGGTATAGTGCGAAGGCAATAAAGTTCCGCTGTAAATACTACGAACTGCGCGCGCATGAAAACGCTTGGTGCCGCCTGCACTGATGGTTTCCAACTTTGGATGATTGCCAATGCCTCCCCCCGCATTTGTTACAAATATAAACGAAGAGTCATTTACCTGGCGGTCAGATGTCCACCAATAATCTGCTGTATTGGCTGTAAATACTGAGACGTTTAAAGAGGGATTGACATATTGGTGATTTAAGATGCTAAATGCCTCATGTGCGTTTGGCAAGCGCCAGTTTGTGTATCCACCCAAACTAAGCGAGGCACAATAAACAAGTGCGGTTGAAAAGGTCATCTCACCACCATCGGCAACTTGCCACATTAAACCTGTAATGGAATCAATTACAGTCCCATTGTTTACTAGCTTAAAAAGTGGCACATTGATATTAAAATCATTGTCTTCCCCAAAGGTACTTGTATAACCGCTATTTTGCCCTGTATCAGGCAAGCGGCGCATGGTTTGCGTAAATGTTTGGGAACGGCAGTTTAAGCCATAAAATACAATCATTAGCAAAATAAGACACCTCATTGAATGATCAATTTTTTAGTGACTTGTTGCAAACCCAAATTAATAATCACAAAATAAGTACCAGGCGCTATTTTATGTAAATCAATTTCGCTTAATACATCTGTTTTTTGCAGAATTAGTTTACCTTCTAAAGTGTAAATTGAGATGTTATGGATGTCACCGTATGTGCTTTGATTATCTGTAAATACATGTAAAAAATCACTACTTGGATTTGGGTAAATGATTGGTTCATTTATCGTATTGGCGTTTGTCTTAACATCTGTTGTAAGTTTCACAACACATTGCGTGAATCCATTATAGGTATTTGTAGACACGCCTGTAGCATTATAATACGTAAAGGTGTACTTACCTGAATTGTTCCAAGAGTAAACGATCGAATCATTTACAGAATTGAGAAGATATTTTAACGTGTATCCATTATTCAAAGCATTCGGTTTGCAAGAAGTGATTAAAGCTCCACTCAACGGCGTTAATGAAGGCCTAACGGGCGTTGCTGCAGGCTGCGGAATTAATTGATGGGTGGCATCTTCGGTTACTTGGCCCACCATTTTCGCAATCATATAAGGTGCAGTTGCTGTGCCGTGATAATGGTAAACACCACTGCTTCCAAAGTGACCATGGTTTCCATCAAGCGCCGCCATGTTGGATCCATCCGGTTCTTTACTTCCGTAAACGGCAAACCCGTCTAAGGCAAAAGCAATCGGTAATTGTTGCGAGGTGTAATTATAAAGATGCAAAGGTGCTATGTGATAATGGTAATCATCGGCTCTTCCGCAATGACCGCCATAATTGTCTAATTGGCCATCTAGGTAAGAATCAACACCTGTATTTGTGTGTACATTAAAAATAGGCACACCGTTTACAGC
>JBAXXZ010000470.1:0-2333 GCA_037127575.1 Bacteroidota bacterium
GATCTCCCGTTACCGGTTGGGCCTACAACGATCCTACAATGGTGGTTTTGAAAAGCCACCTTACGAGGAGCAAGAAACCGGTCCCGGATTGGTTTTAATTGAAGGTGGCACCTTTTCCATGGGAAGAAGTGAAAATGATGTAACTTACGAGTGGAACAATATCGCACGCCGCGTTACAGTGTCTTCTTTTTATATGGATGAAACTGAAGTTAGCAACCTTTCTTATGTGGAATATCTTTATTGGACAGCCCGTGTCTTCGGTCCAACTTTCCCTGATATTTACTACAAAGCTTTGCCGGATACTTTGGTTTGGCGTGAAAAATTGGCTTACAACGAGCCTTTTGTTGAGTATTATTTACGTCACCCTGCCTATCGCGATTACCCTGTAGTGGGTGTAAACTGGTTACAAGCAAACGATTTTTGTGCTTGGAGAACCGACCGTGTGAACGAATATATTTTAATTCGTGAAGGTTTATTGGAGCACAACCCTCAGCCTTCTGATCAAGATTATTTTAGCACCGAAGCTTACCTTTCTGGTAAATGGCGAGGTCAGTTAAAAACAAAATTACCTTCTTTTGATGCGCAAAATCCTGAAAGAGAAGTGCGTATGGAAGATGGGATTTTCTTACCGAAATACCGCCTCCCAACCGAAGCTGAATGGGAATATGCTGCTTATGGCCTTATTGGTAATACCATTGGCGAGCGCATCACCGACAGAAGAATTTACCCTTGGAATGGTCATGGTGTGCGTAATGCAACCGATAAATACCTTGGTCAAATTAATGCCAACTTCGTAAGAGGAGCAGGTGATTACATGGGTACAGCTGGTTATTTAAATGATAATGCAGATGTTACCGCACCGGTATACAGTTACTGGCCAAATGATTACGGTTTATATAACATGGCCGGTAACGTTTGTGAGTGGGTAATGGACGTTTATCGTGCAAGCACTTCACAAGATGCTGACGAATTCAGACCATTTAGAGGTAACGTTTTCAGTACCCAAGTGCGTGATAGTACAACTTTAATTGGTGGTTTGGGCGGTGAAATCGTAACCAATGTTGATGGCCCTACTTACCAAAAATTCAAACACAAAGTAAGTAACCCATCTGCTCACGGTGTAGTGAATCAAGAAGCAGTTGAAGTTGAAGACAGTGTTTTAACGATTATGACCAAAGACCCTCAAGGTAACAGTAATGCAAATCCTGAAGGTAAATCTGATATTCCCGGCCGTGTTAAATGGAGAGAAGTTTCTGCAGTAGTTTCAACTGATAATTTGGATGAAAGAAGAAACTACAAAACCGCTGATTATATTAGTTATTTAGATGGCGATGTAAATTCCAGTATTTATTATGGTGATGGTGAAGATGCCTATACTGAAAAATCTGGTAAGTTGATGTACGAATATGCAAAAACTTCCCTTATTAATGATAAGGCAAGGGTTTATAAAGGTGGTAGTTGGAGAGACCGCGCCTACTTCTTAAATCCGGGTGCCAGAAGATACTTAGATCAACGTCAATCCAGTTCGTGGTTAGGCTTTAGATGTTCAATGACCCGCGTTGGTAGTCCTGTTGGATTAGGCGGTAAATAATGAATGTTAATAATTTAAATAAAACCCTTAGGTATTCACTTAAGGGTTTTTTTATTTTGTAGCCATGCAGCATCATACCTCAATGGAAGAATTATATGCCCATTATTTAAAAGCCGGTCAAATAATTTGTACCGATACCCGTAAAATTGAAAAGAATTCACTTTTTTTCGCACTCAAAGGCGAGAATTTTAACGCCAATGAATTTGCCACAAAAGCTATTGAAGAGGGTTGTTCATTTGCCATTATTGATGAAGAAAAGTACCATCTGCCGAACCAAACCATTTTGGTTAAAAATGTTCTGGAAACATTGCAACAACTGGCCAATTACCACCGCCGCCAATTAAATATTCCATTTTTAGCCATTACCGGTAGCAATGGAAAAACAACATCAAAGGAACTCATAGCAGCCGTTTTATCAAAAAAGTACAATTCATTGGCCACCTTCGGAAACTTAAACAACCACATTGGTGTGCCGCTTACAATTTTATCAATCACAGCAAAACACCAATTTGCCATTATCGAAATGGGGGCCAATCACCAAGGTGAAATCGAACAATTGTGCCTCATTGCTGAGCCTGATTTTGGCCTTATCACCAATATCGGAAAAGCACATTTAGAGGGATTTGGGGGTATTGAAGGCGTGAAAAAGGGCAAAAGTGAAATGTATCGTTTTATCAAACAAAAACAAGGCCAATTGTTTGTTAACGCCGAAGATGAAGTGTTGATGGATCTTTCTAATGAC
>JBAXXZ010000471.1:0-2328 GCA_037127575.1 Bacteroidota bacterium
GTCATATGCTTCACTGCTGCAAAGCAATACCATTTCTGCTGCAAGTCCATTTCATAACGGCGTTTATAACGTAACGCTTACTGCCGCAAATGCTTGTACTGCTGCCGCACTAATTACGCTTTCGGTGCATGTTACCCCAAGTTTGACTGCTGTTGGCAGCACAGTTTGTGCCAATCAAACCTTAAGCTTAAGCGCCCAATCATTGCCGGGTTCGTCGTATTATTGGACCGGGCCATTGGGTTACAACTCCTTCTCCCAAAACCCTAGTATGGTTAATCCTCCAGCTTCTGTTTCCGGAAATTACACTGTTAGGGCAACATCTCCGCAAGGATGCACCAATACTGCAATAAGCAATGTAACAGTTACCACCTTGCCAAGTTTATTTCCAAGCAACAATTCCCCGCTTTGTTATGGCGATAACTTATTCTTTAATCCAAATAACACCGGTGGTTTAAATTTCTTTTGGTCAGGTCCTGCAGGTTTTATCACTCAATTGCAATACCCATCAATTAATAACGTGGCATTAGCGGCCACTGGTATTTACACCCTAACCATCACTGCCGGTCCATGTCTTAAAACGGGTACCACTTCAGTACTCATTCATGCATTGCCTTCGCCGTTGGCCTATAACGATGGTCCGGTTTGTGAATTACGACCTTTCAATTTAAGTGTATCAACCCCTTCCAACAATACCATTACAGCCTATGTATGGCAAGGACCCAGCAACTATGTTTCGTATGGGGCACAAGGCCATATAATCAGCAGTCAATTAAATCAATCAGGAACATACACCGTTATGGTCACCGATAACCATGGCTGTAAAAACATAAGTACAACTTCATTAAGCATCTTAAATAACCCAACGGTAACCGCAGTTGGTGATACAGTATGTTTATACCAAGCGGCCGAATTAAAAGCATTTGGCGGTAACAGTTACCTATGGTTCAGCAATACAGGTAATTTTAGTAGCTTGCCTAATGCAATCATTACAAAAGCAAGCAGCGCTGCGCCAACTGTATATACAGTAATTGGTACTGCGGCAAACACCTGTACCGCTTCTGCAACTGCCACTTTATACACCTGGGCATTACCGCAACCTTCAGTTTCCGTTTGGCCAAATGCAGCTGCTTGTATTAATAACACTTTTAATTTTGAGGCACAAGGTTGCTTGTATTATAGTTGGACTGGTCCGGGTAACCGCTTGTACAACGGACAAAATCTACAGCTTTTTGCCAATAGCATGGCCTATTCAGGCGTTTATACTTTAACCGGTATTGATGTGCATAATTGTAGAACAGATGTTACCACCCAAATAACGGTTTACAACTTGCCGGATGGCAGTTTGTCGAAAGGTATACGCGAAGCATGTGTTCCTTTTACTTCGCAATATGTTTTTAGTCCGGCTTTTAGCACCGCTTCAATATCACTTTTTACCTGGGATTTAGACGGTAAAACCTACACCACCACCACTTTTTCAAAAACATTCACAAAACCCGGTTCTTATTTATTAAAGGCCAGAATGACTGACGTGAATGGATGTGCCAATACCATGACTGCACTTATCAACGCTTGGCCACAACCAATTGCAAATTTCACATACAGCCCAAGCCTACCCGTTGAAAATGGCGATGAGGTAATATTCAACAGCACCTCTACCGGCATTCAACTCACTGAATGGAATTGGTTTTTTAGTCCTGATGTAAGTCAAAAAAATGGCTATACAGTGAATAAAGAAGTTACCTCCTATTTATTTAAAGAAGCCGGTAATTATCCGGTGGCATTGGTGGTTAAAAATCATAATGGTTGTGCCGACAGTGTTGTTAAGGTGATACATGTGGAAGATGATTTTAATATATACGTGCCTACGGCTTTTACACCAAACGGTGATAAAGACAATGATTTATTCATGCCAATTACCAGAGGGATAAAAGCCTATCATTTTTATGTATTCGACCGTTGGGATGAGCAAATGTTTGAAAGTACTGACCCTACAGTAGGCTGGAATGGCACACACAAAGGCAAAGAGTGTAAACAAGATGTGTATGTGTGGAAATTAGTGGTAAGCTCAAACCACGATGTTCAGAAGGTATATACCGGCGAAATATCATTGATTAAATAAGCTCTTTCGGTTTTTTTAAAATTTATTGCTAAAGGCCTTTTAGTGTTAACTTGTATTGAATAAAGAATGCAATTTTTAACAAGAAGACCCAATTCGAATTTTTTTCGCATCTTAAGGTCTTAAAACTGCATCAGATGTCATCAAAAAATCATATTTGGTGGTTAAAAATCATAATGGTTGTGCCGACAGTGTTGTTAAGGTGATACATG
>JBAXXZ010000472.1:0-2323 GCA_037127575.1 Bacteroidota bacterium
GTCAATTTGTTTCAACTAATACCATTGTATTTACGCAGGTAAATATTGCCGGTATTGGTTCCGCCTCTACTTGTTTAAACGGGGCAAGTGGCGCAGCTACTGTAGTAGGTAACGGCAGTGGCACCGGTTACAATTATACTTGGCTCAATTCAACCAATAGCGTTGTTGGCACAGCTTCTGTTGCAAATAATTTGGCACAAGGCGTTTACAGTGTTATCATCAGCGGATTAGGTGCTTCCGGTTGTGGTTCAGCAGTTGCGACAACCACTATAAGTACAGCGCCACCCGGATTAACCCAATTATTAAAACCATATTGTGGCTCTGTGGCTTATTTATCAACGGCCGGAGGAAGCAATTACAAATGGTATAACGGCTTGTCGCTTATTAACGGTACGGCTGGAAATGTTTCCACATTCACAGTTTCACCTGCCATAAATAATTCGATTTATTATCTCTCTTATCTGTCTAATCAAGGCTGTCAAGATTCTATCAAATACACGCTAATTGCTTCGCCTCCAGGGGCACTAACCATTCCGAACGTGGGCTTGATTTGTCCGGGCGCAAGCAATGGTACAGCCGCTATTTCAATGACACCAGCCGCTGGTGCGCCGCCGGGATTAAATTTGTTTTCTATTACAAATGCAACAACCTCCATGCCTGCATACAATTTTACCACGGGTTACACTTCCTTTAATAGTTTTAGTTTTGGCGGTTTATCAGCTGGCAATTACAATGTTTCTGCGTTTGATGGCTCCTGTAATTACACAACCACATTTAGTGTTATTCCTTTTGTTTATAATTATTCCGTCACCCCGAGTACCGTTAGTCTTTGTCCCGGGCAATTTATTATAGCCGGCGTAACTTTTACGGCGCCCCCTAGTGCCAATCAGTATTCTTATAATTGGCAGCCTAATTTGTTTTTAGCTGGTAACATGAACAATGTTCAGAACACCATGATCACACCGTTTACAAATATTGGCAGTGTTTCAACCACCATTTATTCCATCACCGTCACGCCTTCAGTAGTTAATTGTCCCATCACCAAAACAATTGCTGTTACAGCCATTAGTCCGCCGCAACCCACCATCACAGCCATTCCTGACCTGTGTGACAATGCAGCGCCTTATCAAATTGTTGTTAGTCCAACAGGCGGTACTTTTCAATCCACATTCAATGGTTCAATAAGTCCGATTAGTAGCACAGGGATTTTGAGCCCAAATTCTGGAGGCTTAACACTTGGTCAAAACACTTTTACTTACGCCATAACGGTTAGCACTTGTCAGAGTTCTCAGTCGTCGAGTTTTCAAGTTTCACATTTTAACAACGCTGCCCTTAGTGCATCTATTTCACCACTTTGTGTTACTAATGCACCGATAAATTTGATGAACATTGTGTTAAGTTCAGCCAACGGCACGTGGTCTGCCGGCCAAGGTGTAGCAAACAATTTTTTCAATCCCTCGGCTCTAAACACAAATACATATGTCTTATTTTATAACACCACGTCTAATCCTAACCCAACAGTCTGTCCTTCGTCTAGTAGTTTAATAGTTTCAGTCACCGAAACCATTACCCCTAGCATCCCTGCTTCATCAGAATTTTGTACAAATGGCACTGCGTTTAATTTATTGGCTAGTCCTGCAGGCGGCAGTTGGGGCGGTAATCCCGCTGTTAGTACCATTGGTGTTGTTACACCTTCGCTTGCTTCAACCAATGCGCCTTTTGTTTTTTATTCAGTTAACATTGGTCCATGTTTAAATACTGCATCAACCACTTTGTTGGTTTCTCAGTTTAATTCAGCAGCCATTCGAGGGGCTGTGCCTGCATTGTGTTATAACAGCAATCCTTATAATTTAATGAATGTTGCGCAATCTACTGTTAATGGCACTTGGTTTGGCCACTCCAGCATTCATACAAATTCATTTAATCCCACCGGCTTAATCACCAATACTTACGCGCTGAGCTATAGCACCAGCTCTTCACCAAATCCAACTTTATGTCCTGATAGTCGAACCATTTCCGTTTCGGTATATAACCCACCAATTCCCGAAATAACAATGGCCGGTCCTTTTTGCAGCAATTCATCGGCTATTCAAATGATGGTAAACACAAGCATTGGCAAATGGACGAACTCATCCTACCTTAGCATCAGCGGCTTATTTAATCCTTCTTTATGTGCCATTGGCGTCAACCCAATTCAATATGTAATCGGAACAAATACCTGTTTTTCGCAAGCCACAAAATTCATCAGTGTTGAAGCCTTTGTGCCATCAACCATTTTAAGTAGTATTCCTGATCAATGTAATTCCAACGCGCCAATTAATTT